>CAYNGQ010000294.1:0-9620 GCA_964396735.1 uncultured Solirubrobacteraceae bacterium
GATCGCGTGCAGGTGATCGCGGGCAAGGACCGCGGCAAGAGCGGCCGCGTGCTGCGCGTGGAACCGGGTAAGGAGCGTGTGTATGTGGAGGGCCTGAACATGATCAAGCGCCACACACGCCCGCAGCAGGTGGCGGACACCAGGCAGGGTGCGACCGTCGGTGGCGTGATCGAGCGCGAGGGACCGATCCACGTCTCCAACGTGATGCTGCTGGACCCCAAAGGCGGCAAGCCCACCCGCGTGGGGGTCGAGCGCGAGAACGGCAGGCCCTTCCGCGTTGCCCGGCGCTCGGGAGCGAGGATCGACTGATGAGCCATGAGCGTAGACCGACAGCGGAGGGTGGGCGATGAGCACCGAAGCCCCCGCGCGCCTGAAGGTCCGCTACATGGAGGAGATTCGTCCGCGGCTGATCGAGCGCTTCGGCTACAGCTCCTCGATGCAGACTCCGCGTCTGGAGAAGATCACGCTCAACATGGGCGTCGGCGATGCCAAGCAGGACTCCAAGGCGCTGAAGGCCGCCCAGGACCAGCTCGCCACGATCGCCGGCCAGCAGCCGAGCGTGCGCCGCGCGCGCAAGTCGATCGCCGCCTTCAAACTGCGCGAGGGGATGCCGGTGGGGGTGTCGGTGACGCTGCGCCGGGAGCGCTCCTACGAGTTCCTCGACCGCCTGATCTCGATCGCGATCCCCCGAATCCGCGACTTCCGTGGCCTGCGCGCCCGTTCGTTTGACGGCCGCGGCAACTACTCGATGGGCGTGCGCGAACAGATCATCTTCCCCGAGATCGACTACGACGCGATCGACCAGGTGCGCGGGTTGGACATCACGATCACGACCAGCGCGCGCACTGACGTCGAGGCATTCGCGCTGCTCTCCGCGCTGGGAATGCCCTTCTCCACCTACGGGCGACCGGCGGAGTTCGCGCGGGCGCTCGGGGAGAGCGCAGACAGCGCCGACTCGGCGAGCGACAGCGCCGACTTGGCGAGCGGCGACACCGCTGCCCCGGCGAGCACTGCCCCGGAGAGCATCGACACCGCCGACTCGGAGAGCACCACCGACCAGGAGACGACTGACTGATGGCCAAGACCTCGCTGCGCGTCAAGCAGGCGCGGACGCCGAAGTACAAGACGCGCGCCTATACTCGCTGCAACCGCTGCGGAAGGCCCAAGGCGGTGTACCGCAAGTTCGGGCTCTGCCGCATCTGTCTGCGCGAGCTCGCCCACAACGGACAGATCCCGGGGATGACCAAGTCCTCCTGGTAGGGCTCTTGACAGCCCGCTTGCCGTTGCGCACAGTCCGCAGGAACGATCAATAAAAACCAGCCCCAACCTACTCAACCACCGCAAACCCAACCTGAAAACTCGAGAGCGCGCTCCAGCAAACCATGCCCATGACCGACCCGATAGCGGACTTCCTCACGAGGATCCGCAACGCGATCCACGCCGCCCACGAGACGGTGCAGATCCCCGCGTCCAAACTGAAGACCGAGCTCGCGAGAATCCTCGCCGAGCAGGGCTACATCGAGAGCTGGTCGGTCGCGCCGGCGCCGGACGGCGCCGCCGGGCAGGTGATCGAGATCCGTCTCAAGTACACCGCCGACCGCCGCTCGGCGATCGCGGGCCTGAAGCGCATCTCGAGGCCGGGTCAGCGCACCTACGTGCAGGCCGGCGGGATCCCCAAGGTGCTGGGCGGGATGGGAACGTCGATCGTCTCGACCTCGCAGGGCGTGATGACCGGCCACGACGCGCGCGCGGCGGGCGTCGGCGGCGAGGTTCTGGCGCAGGTCTGGTAGCGGAAGCGCGCGCGGGCGAGAGAGAAGAGAGAGCGGGAACACACCAGCGATGTCCAGGATCGGAAGACAGCCAATCGCCGTGCCGAGCGGCGTGACCGTCGCGATCGAGCCGGAGACGGTACGTGTGAGCGGGCCGAAAGGCGAGCTGCAGGAGCGCGTGCACCGCGACATCCGGGTTGTCCAGGAAGGCGAGCAGCTGCTCGTCACCCGACCCACCGACCGCGGCGAGCATCGCGCGCTGCACGGGCTCACCCGCACGCTGATGGCCAACATGGTGCAGGGCGTCACCGCGGGCTACGAAAAGCGCCTGGAGATCCAGGGCGTGGGCTATCGCGCGCAGCTGAAGGGCAAAGACCTCGAGCTGGCCGTCGGCTACTCCCATCCCGTCCCGATCCCGGCGCCGAGCGGGATCGAATTCGAAGTGCCCCAGCCCACGAGGATCGTCGTGAAGGGCATCTCCAAGCAACTGGTGGGAGAGACCGCCGCGATCATCCGCAAGCAGCGCCCGCCGGAGCCTTACAAGGGCAAGGGCATCCGCTACGAGGGCGAGTACGTGGCGAGGAAGGTTGGTAAGCGGGCATGAGCCTCATGACCAAGCCCGAGCGGAGGCTGAAACGGCGCCGCCGGGTGCGCGCGAAGATCGCCGGCACGCCGACGCGGCCGCGGATCTCGGTGTTCCGCTCCAACAAGGGTCTCTCGGCGCAGGCGATCGACGACCTCTCCGGCCGCACGCTGGCGGCCGTCAACTGGTATGAGCCCGAGCTGCGGACGCTCGCCAAGGCGGAGCGCACCGCCCGCGAGGGTGCGCTGCTGGCCGAGCGCGTCAAAGCGGCGGGCGTCACCGAAGCGGTGTTTGACCGCGGTGGCTATCGCTACCACGGACACGTCAAGGACTTCGCGGAAGCGCTGCGCGAGGCGGGCATAGTCGTCTAAAACCTCCGCACTCCAACCACTTTTCCCGGCCAACGACCTCTTCCCCACCACCTTTACCGCTCTCCTCGACTCCACTTCGCCACTTCTCTCCTCCCCCAGCCCGCTACCCTCTCGACTCCAACCATGTCCACCATCTCCACAGATCGCTCCGTCAACGCCGCCGGCCTGGACCTCCAGGAGCGGGTCGTCGAGATCAACCGCGTCGCCAAGGTTGTCAAGGGCGGGAGGCGCTTCTCCTTCACCGCCCTGGTGGTGGTGGGCGACGAACGGGAAGTGGTGGGCGTCGGCTACGGCAAGGCGACCGAGGTGCCGCTGGCGATCCAGAAGGGCGTGGAGCGCGCCAAGAAGGACCTCTTCCGCGTCCCCAAGCATGGGAGCACGATCACCCACCAGACCACCGGGATCTTCGGCTCCGGCCGCGTGCTGCTGAAGCCCGCCGCCCCCGGTACCGGCGTGATCGCCGGCGGAGGCGTGCGCGCGGTGCTGGAGCTGGCGGGGATCCACGACATCCTCTCCAAGAGTCTCGGCACCCAGAACCCGATCAACCTCGTGAAGGCCACGATCACCGGCCTGCGTGGGCTGAACACCCCCGAGGAGGTCGCACGTCTGCGCGGCCTGACGATCAACCAGGTGCTGGGCCTCGCCGACAAGCCGCCGGAGGGAGAGACGTTGGAGGCCACGCCAGAGGCCGAGACGGAGACATCCCCGGAGGCAGAGTCCGCCGAGGAGGCGCCGGCCTGATGGCTGCCCTCACCGTAATCCAGCGCCGATCGAGTAACGGCTCGAACAAGCGCCAGTTGGACACGCTGCGCTCGCTGGGCCTGCGCCGGATCGGCCACACCGTGAAGGTCGACGACTCCCCCCAGGCGCGCGGGATGCTGCACGCGGTGCGCCACCTCGTGGAAGTGCAGGAGCAGGGCAAGTGAGCGAGCAGGAGCCCCGCATCGGCCTGCACAGCCTCGCCCCGGCTCCGGGAAGCCGCCGGCCGCGCAAGCGCGTGGGGCGCGGAGAAGGCTCGGGCACGGGCAAGACCGCCGGCAGAGGCCAGAAGGGGTACGGGTCGCGCTCGGGCGCCAAGAGCAGGGACCGCTTCGAGGGTGGGCAGATGCCGATCCATATGCGGATGCGCAAGCTCAGGGGCCCGCACATGAAGAAGTCGATGCCGTTCGAGCCGTTCCGCACTCACACGCAGGCGGTCAATATCGGCGACCTCGACGCGCGCTTCGAGGCGGGCGCGGAGGTCACGCTGGAGCTGATGCGCGGCAAGGGCCTCGGGACCCGTAAGGCGATACCGGTGAAGGTGCTGGCGAAGGGTGAGCTCGGCAAGGCGCTGACGGTCCACGCGCACGCCTTCAGCGCCAGCGCGCGCGAGCGCATCGAGGCGGCCGGCGGCAGCTGCGTCGTGCTCGACGAGTCGGCAGCTGCCTAGCGCCGCCTCCTCCTAGTAGAGGCCCACGCCCGCACGGTGGTTGGGCACCAAAAGAATGTCCTTTCGCAAGTAAGACCAGCTGGTTGGAGCCTGAAAAGAATGTTCTTTCGACGGCAGACCAGTTGGTTGGGGCCGAAAAAGAATGTCCTTGAGTCAGTAGGCCACGGCCGGTAGGGCCTCAGCCCGGCTGCTCTTTTTCTGTCAGAATCGCCAGGCGATGCTCGCGACGATCCTCAACGCCTTCCAGGTGCCGGACATCCGGAAGAAGATTGGCTTCACGGCGGCGATGCTGCTGATCTACCGCCTGGGGTCGCACCTGCCGGTGCCCGGGGTCAACCTGACTGCGGTCAACAGCATCCAGAAGCAGTTGGGCGGCTCCAACATCCTGGGGCTGCTGAACCTCTTCTCAGGCGGGAGCCTCTCGCGAATCGCGATCTTCGCGCTGGGGATCATGCCGTACATCACCGCCTCGATCATCCTGCAGCTGCTGCAGGTGGTGGTGCCCTCCCTGGAGAAGCTCTCCAAGGAAGGCGAAGTGGGGCAGGCGCGGATCACGCAGTACACCCGCTACCTGACCGTCGGTCTGGCATTCGCGCAGTCGGTGGGCTACGTCTTCCTGTTCCACTCGCTGCAGGCGAGCGCCGGGGAATCGGTGATCACGAAGTTTGACTTCCCCCACATCTTCCTGATCGTCGTGTGCCTGACGGCGGGCTGCGTGCTGCTGATGTGGATCGGCGAGCTGATCACCCAGAAAGGCATCAGCAACGGCATCTCGCTGCTGATCTTCGCCTCGATCGTCTCGCGCCTGCCGGCCGGGATCCAGGCGTGGTGGACGAGCCAGAACCAGGTGTTCAAGGTGATGATGCCGTTCCTCGTGCTGGTCGTGGTGGCGGCGGTCGTGTTCGTGATGGAGGGCCAGCGGCGGATCCCGGTGCAGTACGCCAAGCGCGTGATCGGGCGGCGGATGAGCGAGGGCGGCCAGACCTACCTGCCGCTGCGCGTGAACATGGCGGGGGTGATCCCCGTGATCTTCGCGGCCAGCATCATGGCCTTCCCGCCGACGATCGGGCAGCTGATCAAAACCCATACCGGCCAGGAAGTGTCCGACTTCTTCAACCCCAAAGGGTGGCACTACATCGTGGGGGAGTCGATCTTCATCATCATCTTCACGTACTTCTACACGGCGGTGACCTTCAACCCGGTGGACCAGGCGGACAACCTGAAGAAGTACGGCGGCTTCATCCCCGGCGTGCGCCCCGGGCGCCCGACGGCTGAATTCCTCGACCGCATCCTCGCCCGCCTGACGTTCCCAGGCGCGCTGTTCCTCGCGGCGGTGGCGGCGCTGCCGACGATCCTGTTTGACCGCACACACGTGGAACTGCAGCTGGGAGGCACGTCGATCCTGATCGTGATCGGGGTGGCGCTGGAAACGATGAAGCAGCTCGAGGCGCAGCTGATGATGCGAAGTTACGAGGGGTTCTTGAAGTAGGTCTCTGTTGGGGGGAGGTCGGGAGGGGGCTTGCCCCCTTCCCGCTTGAGTGCGAGGGATTCTTGAAGTAGTCCGACCAGGTAGGCTGAGAGGGAGTGTCAGAGCTGAACCTGATCCTCCTTGGCCCGCCCGGCGCGGGCAAGGGCACCCAGGCGGACCGTCTGCAGAGCGATTTCGCCCTGGCGCACATCTCCACCGGGGACATGCTGCGCGCGCAGGTGGCAGAGGGCACCGAGCTGGGTAAGGAGGCGCAGCAGTACATGACGGCCGGCAAGCTGGTGCCCGACGAGGTGATCGTGGGCATGATCACAAAGCGAATCGGCGCAGACGACGCCCGGGACGGCTTCCTGCTGGACGGCTTCCCGCGCAACGAGGCGCAGGCGCAGGCGCTCGGAGAGGCGCTCGACGTCCTGCAACGGAGACTGACCGCGGCGCTGTTGATCGACGTCCCCGACCAGGAGGTGGTGCGCCGGCTCGGTGGCAGGAGGGTGTGCGTAAAGAACCCCGCCCACATCTACCATGTGGAGTTCGACCCGCCCAAGCGCGAGGGCGTGTGCGATCAGGATGGCTCGCGGCTGATCCAGCGCGATGACGACAAGGAGGAGACGATCCGCACGCGCCTGGAGGTGTACCACGCCCAGACGAAGCCGCTGATCGGCTACTACGAGGAGCAGGGGCTGCTGCGCCGCTTCGACGGCAGCCGCAGCCCGAACGAGGTGCACGACCATATCCGCGCGACGCTGGCGACGCTGCGGTTGGAGGACGAGCTGTAGTGCCGCCGTTTGGGGCCGCGCTCTGGATAACCTTGATTGCATGATCATCAAGAAGACCCCCGCGGAGATCGAGAAGATGGCGGCGGCGGGCGAGATCCTCGTGCAGACGCTGCAACTGGTGGAGCGCATGATCCGCCCCGGCGTGCGCACCGAGGAGCTGGACACGGCCGCTGAGCGCTTCATCCGCTCGCACGGTGCGACCCCCACCTTCAAGGGCTTTCGCGGCTTCCCCGGCTCGATCTGCGCCTCGCCCAACGCGATGGTGGTGCACGGCATCCCCGGGCGCTACCGCCTCGACCGGGGCGACATCATCTCGATCGACGTGGGCGTCACGCTGGACGGCTGGGTGGCGGACGCCGCGCGCACCTTCCCCGTCGGCGAGATCGGCGCCGTCGAGCAGAACCTGCTGCGCGCCACCCGTGAGGCGCTGTTCGCCGGGGTGGAGCGGTGCCGCGCCGCCAACCGCATGGGCGATGTCTCGCACGCGATCGAGCGCGTGGCGCAGGACGCCGGCCTGTCGATCGTCCGTTCGCTGGTGGGCCACGGCGTGGGTCGCAGCATGCACGAGGACCCGCAGGTCCCCAACTACGGCCGCCCGGGCAAGGGCCCGCTGCTGGAGGAGGGGATGGTGCTGGCGATCGAGCCGATGACGACCGCGGGCCGTCCCGCGGTGCGCGTGGGGGGCGACGGGTGGGGGGTGTTCTCCCAGGACGACTCGCCGGCGGCGCACTTCGAGTTCACGGTGGCGATCACTGCGGAGGGCCCGCGCGTGCTCACGCCGTGGCACCTGCGGGAGGGAGCCGGCGAGCAGTCGGCGAACGGCCACGCCGCTGCCCCGCCGGTGAGCGAGCAGGTCGCCAGCGCAGGTTGAGCCCCGGTCGAGCACAGGCATCGGGGGGCCCAGCGGAAGACGGGAGACGCGTCTGAGAGGATCGATCCAGGAGGGCCTGCCGCGAGAGACCCGAGGCTGCTACTATCGACTGTCCGCGCGTACGCGAAAGCGTTCCGTGCTGCGAACTTATCCTCGACCCGGTAGCGGCGGCCGTCCCGGCAGCCAGAGCCCGGTCGCTGGACCAGCCGAAAGGGATCATGAAGGTACGACCGTCGGTGAAGCCGATGTGCGAAAAATGCAAGATCATCCGCCGCCACGGCGCGGTGCTGGTCATTTGCCAGAACAAGCGGCATAAGCAGAGGCAGGGCTAGGCAGTGGCGCGCATCGCCGGGGTCAACCTGCCCCTCAACAAGCGCTCGGAGATCGGGCTGACCTACATCTTCGGCATCGGGCGCTCGACCGCCAACAAGCTGCTGACCGAGGTCGGAGTGAGCCCCGACACCTACGTGCGCGACCTGACCGAGGACGAGGTGTCGCGATTGCGTGACGCGATCGACGCCGGTTTGACGGTCGAGGGCGACCTGCGCAGGGAGCGCTCCCAGGACATCAAGCGCCTGCAGGAGATCGCCTGCTACCGCGGTTTGCGCCACCGCCGCGGCCTGCCGGTGAGGGGGCAGAAGACGAAGACCAACGCGCGTACCCGCAAGGGCCCCAAGCGGATGCAGGTGGCCGGCAAGAAGAAGGCCGGTAAGAAGTAATGGCGGCCCCGAAACGCGTTCGCGGCAAACGCAAGCCGAAGAAGAACATCCCCGTGGGTCAGGCCCACATCAAGACGTCGTTCAACAACACGATCGTCTCCCTCACCGACGTGCAGGGCAACGTGATTGCCTGGGAGTCAGCGGGCGGAGCCGGCTTCAAGGGCTCGCGCAAGTCGACGCCGTTCGCCGCCCAGGTGACCGCCGACGCCGCCGCGCGCAAGGGCCTCGAGCAGGGGCTGCAGAAGGTGGAGGTGTACGTCAAGGGCCCGGGCAGTGGCCGCGAGACCGCGATCCGCTCGCTCTCCGCGGCGGGCCTCGAAGTGACGGGCGTCAAGGACGTGACGCCGCAGGCTCACAATGGCTGTCGCCCGCGTAAGCGAAGGAGGGTCTGATGGCCCGAGACACCAGCCCCCAGTGCAAGCAGTGCCGCAGGGAGGGACAGAAGCTGTTCCTCAAGGGGGAGCGCTGTCTGACCGACAAATGCGGCGTCGAGCGCCGCTCCTACCCGCCGGGCGAGCACGGCAGGGGCCGCCAGAAACAGAGCGAGTACCGCCTGCAGCTGCGGGAGAAGCAGAAGGCGCGCCGCTACTACGGGGTGCTGGAGAAGCAGTTCCACGGCTACTACGAGAAGGCCTCGCGCCAGCCGGGGATCACCGGCGAGAACCTGCTGGCGCTGCTGGAGTGTCGCTTCGACAACGTGCTGGTGCGCCTCGGCTTCGCCGCCTCCCGCCGGCAGGCGCGGCAGCTGATCCGCCACGGCCACTGGACGATCAACGGTAGGCGCGTGAACATCCCCAGCTACCAGGTGCGCCCGGGCGAGGTGATCGCGATCAAGGCCGACACGCCCGCGACCCAGGTGATCAGGGATGCGACCGAGCTCACCGGGCAGATCCCGGCGTGGCTGCAGGCCGATCACGAGTCGCTGACCGCGAAGGTGCTGCGCAGGCCGGAGCGGCGCGAGGTGGCGGCGCCGGTGCAGGAGCAGCTCATCGTCGAGCTGTACTCGAAGTAAGGGCTTTGCTGGCATCGTCCCCACCTACGGGTGCGATGCCCTGGAGCCGGTGTCCGACAAGGTGCCGGTGCGAGAACACGACGACGTTAGGACGCTGATGCTCGACTTCCAAATCCCCCGGATAACAAGCGAGTCCGTGGAGCAGAACCGCGGCACCTTCACCATCGAGCCGCTCGACCGCGGGTTCGGCTACACCTTCGGGAACTCGCTGCGCCGCGTGCTGCTCTCCTCGCTGGCGGGCGCCGCCGTCACCAGCGTGCGCATCGAGGGGGTGGCTCATGAGTTCTCGACGATCCCCGGCGTCAAGGAGGACGTGACCGACATCGTGCTCAACCTCAAGGGGATTGTGTGCCGGATGCACTCCGATGCCTCCGAGGTGGAGGCCCCGCTGGTCGTCACCGGCCCAGGTGAGATAACCGCCAAGGACATCGACCTGCCGGCGGGCGTGGAGATCCTCAACCCCGACGTGCACGTGGCGACGCTGGAGAAAAAAACCAAGCTGGAGCTGTATATGACGATTGGCCGCGGCCGCGGGTACCGCCCGGCGGAGGAGAACAAGTCTCCCGACCAGCCGATCGGGGTGATCCCGATCGACTCGATCTTC
>CAYNGQ010000295.1:0-2235 GCA_964396735.1 uncultured Solirubrobacteraceae bacterium
CGATCAGTTCCACCAGTTCGCGCGAGTACTCCAAGCCGCCCTCCGTTTTGCGCCACTGCTCCTGGCCCGCGGGCGGGTCGCCGCGCAGCGCGAGCACGTTGTCGATGCCCGCGCTCTGCATCTCGTCGAGCGTGGCGCGCAGTTCCGCCACGGTGGCGCCCACACAGGTGAAGTGCGCCATCGCCTCCAGCCCGTACTGCTCGCGGATGCGCTTGACGATCTCGATCGTTTTGCCCCTGGTGGAGCCACCGGCGCCGTAGGTGACGGACACGAACGACGGGTCCAGGCCGCGCAACTCGGCGAGCGCCGTGCGCAGGTTCTCCTCCCCCGCCTCCGTCTTGGGCGGGAAGAACTCGAAGGAGAAGACGGGGCCGTCGTCGTGAAGCAGCTTGTCGATGCGCATCGCCGCTCAGTTTGCCATCGCCCACCGCTCCGGCTCCCCCTCGACCCGCCGCGCGCGCCCGGTCACCTCCAGATGGGTGAGGAAGGCGAGCGTCTCGGTGAGCAGCCACGGCGCCGTGTTGGGGGAGAAGGGCACCTCGTATAGCACCTCCGGCACGACTTCGAAGGCGGTGCGCGGCTGCGCGGAGATCACCTCGAGCACGCGCTCGGTGCGCTCGCGCACGAGCTCGCGGTTGCCTTCGATGTGCGCGTGGACGTCGGCGAACGTGCGCCCGTGCCCCGGCAGACAGAGGCGTGTGCCGAGCCGCTCCACGACATCCAGAGAGCTCACGAATTCGCCCACCGGGTCGGGCGAGTAGCCGTAGTCGAAGAACAGCGAGATGCGCCCCAGCAGGTGATCGCCGGAGATCAACAGGCGCCGCTCGGGCTGAAACAGGCAGACGTGCGAGGGAGCGTGGCCGGGGGTCTCGTGCACCGTCCAGGGCCCGAGGTCGGTGGCGATCGTGACACCGGGCAGCAGCGCGCGGTCGGGCTCGATCACCGCGGCGATCCCCGAGTCGTGCTCGCCACGCTCGGCCGCGTAGCGGCGCAGCGGCTCCTCGGGCACCCCGCTCTGGCGCGCCACTTCCAGGCGACGCGCGATCGCCGCGTCGATGTCCTGAGCCCACTGCAACATGTGCTGGTAGTTGGGGTGCATCCACAGCTCGCAGCCGGTGCGCTCCACGATCGTGGCAGCCTGCCCGTAGTGGTCGGAGTGGGCGTGCGTGCACACCACCAGGCGGATGTCCTCCACGCTCAGCCCGCACATCTGAAGCGCCCGTTCGAGGTTGGCGAAGGAGCCCTGTTCGTGCATCCCCGTGTCGAACAGCACCACCCCGTCGCCGGCGGCGACCGCCCATGCGTTGCCGTGCGGCACGCCCGGCCACGGCAGTGGCAGGCGCAGGCGGAAGACGCCCGGGAGGATCCGTTCACCGCGGCCCAGCTCGCGCTCGCGGGACGTCACTTCGCGGGAGCCGCCGCGGCCGACCCGAGGGGGTAGGGCAGCGGTTCGACATGCGTCACCTTCCACACGCCGCCTTCGTTGCGCATCGGCATCACGAACTTGGTGTGGCCCGGGCCGTGCCACAGCGCAAAGGCGCTCGCGCCGTCGATCCGCAGCGCCGCCACACCGCTGACGAGGGTGTCCGCGCGGCTGGCGCCGGGGCGCGCCGAGAGCGCCTTGAGGATCCTCTCGCAGGTCCGCGTGGAGCCCGTGGTGGCGCGCGCCGTTCCCGTTCTGGAGCCACTCGCCAACTCATCCAGCTGGATGAGGGTGGCGCTCGCCAGCGCCGCGCAGACGCGCGGCCAGTCGCTCTGAGCGCGGGCCCGCAGGAAGGCCGCGAGCGCGGCCTCGGCGCGCTGACGTTCGGAGGCCCCCGCTTCGTGGCCATAGTCGGGAACGCTGTTGTCGCCACCCTGTACGTGGAAGCTCGCGGCGGGCCCGTGCGAGCTTTCCGCGGAGGAGCCCGTGGAGGTCGTGGAGGTCGTGGAGGGCGCCGGCGTGGTGGTGTGGGCAGGGCTGGTGGCGGTGGTGGCCGGCGCGGTGGCGGTGGTGGTAGTGGCGCTCGCGGTCGGCGCGGTGGTGGTGACGTGAGCGCTCGTCGACGCACTCGGTGCGCTACCCCCGCCGCAGGCGACCAGCCCGCCGCCGATCGTGGCGGCGGCGAGCAGCGGCAGTAGACCCCTCGTGCAACGTCCCATCCCGGGAGAGCCTACCTCCTCGGGCCTCCGTGGCAAGCCGCACCCGCCAGGCAAGCCCAGGCGATCATGGCCCGCGCCGCCACCGCGCCCGGC
>CAYNGQ010000296.1:0-2116 GCA_964396735.1 uncultured Solirubrobacteraceae bacterium
ACCGGAGACACTCGCCGAGGGCGAGTGTCTGCCGGATTCGGTTGGGATGAGGTCGCGGTAGTCGCATAGGCGGATCTCCACGCGATCCTCCAGGCCCGCTTTCGCCACGCGCCGGCGGGCCAGCTCGGCCTGGTTGGGGGAGAGCGTG
This sequence comes from uncultured Solirubrobacteraceae bacterium, assembly GCA_964396735.1. Classification (GTDB taxonomy): domain Bacteria; phylum Actinomycetota; class Thermoleophilia; order Solirubrobacterales; family Solirubrobacteraceae; genus Palsa-744. The sequence continues at coordinate 149 of CAYNGQ010000296.1, forward strand.
ATCCCCACCGCGCTGACGCCGTGGCGCTCGGCGGCGTGCAGCACGAAGCTGCCCCAACCGCAGCCGACGTCGAGCAGGCGCTCGCCCTCGCGCAGGCCGAGCTTCGTGCAGACCAGCTCGCGCTTGGCCAGCTGGGCATCCTCCAGCGTCGTCGCCCCGCGCGAGAACACCGCGCAGCTGTAGGTCATCGAGGAGTCGAGGAACAGCTTGAAGAAGTCGTTGGAGACGTCGTAGTGGTGGCGCACCGCGCGCGCGTCGCGCGCGCGGCTGTGGCGGGCGCCCCGCGGGCGCAGCTCGCTGGCGGGGATCCGCGGCGGCCGCGTCAGGCCGCACGCCCGCACAGCGGCGAGCGTCAGGCGCAGGCGCGCGGCGTGGTCGATCGCGGGCGCTTTGAAGCTGTCCAGCAGCCCGATCACGCGGTCGAGGTCGTCGGCCTCCAGCTCTCCGGCGGCATACGCGCGGCCGAGGCCCAGCTGCCCGGGGGCGCGCAGCAGGTGGGCCACGGCGGTGGGCGAGCGCACCGTGAAGACCGGCCCGTCGGGCGCTGTCGCGGGCAGCTCCGTGCCGTCCCAGAAGCGGAGGGTGAAGGGGCGCTCCGGCAGCGCTACCGCGAGCTCGCGGCGCAGCGGCTCACAGCTGCGGGCGAATGGCATTGCCGGCGGCGGGGTCGGTCTGGTGTTGGACGGGGGTCACGATCACAGGGCTGGGGGGTGTCCCTCACAGGGCGTCGGCATCGGTGGTCTCTACTGTCCGGTCTCGGCGGTAAGGTCGCTACGACAGAGTAAAGCGATGCTTGCTAGCTTGCCTGCAGGACCCGACATGATCGACACTCAACTTCCCGGCGCTCTGGACGAGGATCTGCCTGGGCCAAGCGACTCCGAGCCACCGCCTCTCGGCGGCGACGGCATCCAGTTTGCCACCCCCGGGCCGGACGACATCCAACCGGTTGTCAACGAGACGCTCAACCGCGTGCTGACCGCGCTGATCACGATCGGCCCGATGGTCGCGCTCGGCTTCGTCGGCTGGCAGATGTGGGACGGGCTGCTGCACCGCTCCGACCTGATCGTGTTCGCGATCCTCTACCTGCTCACGGGGCTCGGCGTGACCGTCGGCTTCCACCGCCTCTTCACCCACCGCTCCTTCAAGACCTACCCCGCGGTGCGCGGCGTGCTCGCGGTGCTGGGCTCGGCGGCGATCGAGGGGCCGATCATCTCGTGGGTGGCCGACCACCGCAAGCACCACGCCTTCTCCGACAAGGACGGCGATCCCCACAGCCCCCACGTCGACCACGGCGTCGGCCTGCGCGGGGCGCTGCGCGGCCTCGCCCACGCCCACCTCGGCTGGCTGTTCATCCACACCGAGCGCGGCTCGCGCGAGCGCTACGCCCCCGACCTGATCGCCGACCCGGTGGTGGAGTTCGTCGATCGCACCTTCTTCGTGTGGGCGATCGGTGGGCTCGCCGCCGCGTTCGCTCTCGGCTACGCGATCGGCGGCACCTGGCAGGCCGGGCTCACCGGCCTGCTGTGGGGTGGCGCGGTGCGGATGCTCGTCCTGCACCACATGACCTATTCGATCAACTCGCTCTGCCACTTCTTCGGCCGCCGCGACTACACCACCGGGGACTACTCCCGCAACCTCGCCTGGCTCTCGCTTCCCACCCTCGGCGAGGCGTGGCACAACAACCACCACGCCTTTCCGACCTCCGCCAGCCACGGCCTCAGCTGGCGCCAGCCCGACGTCTCGGCGCTCGTGATTCGCGGCCTGGAGCGCACCGGGCTGGCCTGGGACGTCGTCACCGTCCCCGAGGAGCGCCTCGCGCGCAAGCGGGCCTACGCTTCATGACATGACCCCCGCTCCCCTCCCCCCGGTGCGCGAGATCATCGCCTCGCGGACGGGAGAGGAGCTGGAGCTGAACGACCGCCACCTCAACCCGCAGATGGGGCGGATCCTGCGCACGCTGGGATTCGA
>CAYNGQ010000297.1:0-9318 GCA_964396735.1 uncultured Solirubrobacteraceae bacterium
CCTCTACGAGTGCTCGACCCCGGCAGTCGAGGTGGCGGTGCGGGCGCTGAAGGACGCCGGGGCGCTCGGTGCGCGCCTGGTTGGTGGCGGCTTCGGCGGGCACGTCTTGGGACTCTTCCCACCCGGTGCCTCCCCGCCCGCCCACGCACGCGAGGTGCGCCCCTCGCGCGGAGCCCACCTGCTCACCTAGAGGGGGGCGGCCCCTCTACGCCCGATCAGGCGACGGCCAACGACGCCTGCTTCTCCGCCAGCGCCGCGATCAGCTCCTCGAAGGAGTCGGTGAATTTCTGTACCCCCTCGCGCTCCAGCGTGTCGGTGAGATCGTCGTAGTCGACGCCCGCGTGCGCGAGTTCGTCGAGCAGCTTGCGCGCCTGTGCAACGTCCGCCTGCAGGCGTGCCTGAGGACGGCCGTGATCCTGGTAGGCGCGGATCGTCTCCTCCGGCATCGTGTTGACGGTATCGGGGCCGATCAACTCCTCCACATACAGCGTGTCGGAGTAGTCGGGATTCTTCGTCGAGGTCGAGGCCCACAGCACGCGTTGCGGGGTGGCACCCTTGTTTGCGAGGAACTCCCAGCGGGGTCCGCGGAAGACGGAGAGGTAGTGCTGGTAGGCAAGCTTCGCGTTGGCCACCGCCAGGCGGCCCTTGAGCTCATCGAGCGCCCCGTCGTTCCCTGCCGACTGCAACTCCTGCAGGCGCCGGTCGGCCTCGGTGTCGATCCGCGAGACGAAGAAGCTCGCCACCGAGGCCACCGTGCGTGGATCGCCGCCGGCCGCGATCAGGCGCTCCAGGCCGCGAATGTAGGACTCCGCCACCTCCGCGTAGCGGCGCAGCGAGAAGATCAGCGTCACGTTGATCGAGTGGCCCTGGGCGATCACGTCCTCGATCGCCGCCAGTCCGGGCTTGGTCGCGGGGATCTTCACCATCAGGTTCGGCCGGTCCACCGTCTCGTGCAGGCTGATCGCCTCGTTGAACGTCGCCAGCGTGTCGTAGGCGAGATCGGGCGCCACCTCCAGCGATACATAGCCGTCGCGCCCCGACCCCCCGTCCCAGATCGGGCGGAAGAGGTCGCACGCGTCCTTGATGTCGCGCTCCGCCAGCCGCCAGAAGCTCGCGCGCGCGTCCAAGCCCTCGTCGGCCAGCTCGCGCAGCTGCTCGTCGTAGGCGTCCCCAGCGCTCATCGCCTTCTGGAAGATCGTCGGGTTGGAGGTCGCGCCCACCACGGCATCCGCGTCGAGCAACTCCTGCAGATGGCCGCCGCGAATCGACTCGCGCGAGAGGAAGTCCACCCATACGCTCTGCCCGAGCGCGGAGAGACGGTGCAGCGGTGAGAGGGTCTGGGAGGATGGCATCTGCATCTCCTTGTGGGTCGCTTGACCTACGGGCTACCTACAGCCTACCCTCGGATGGCGCGCCGACAAACTAAAGCAGCGAGCGGGCGCGTGCGGTGATGTTCTCGACCGAGAAGCCCAGCTCCTTCAGCACGCGAGCGCCGGGCGCGGACGCGCCGAAGCGGTCGATGCCGAGCACGTCTCCCCCGCTTCCCACCCACTTCCACCAGCTCATGCTCGCCCCCGGCTCGACCGACAGACGGGCGGTGACAGCGGGCGGGAGCACCGTGTCGCGGTACTCCGCGGACTGGGCTTCGAACAGCTCCATGCAGGGCATCGACACGACCCGTACCGCCGTGCCCCCGTCCGCCAGCGCCCGGGCGGCATCCAGCGTGAGCGGGACCTCGGCGCCGGTGGAGATGAGGATCACCTCCGGGCTGGGGGCGGAGTCCCACAGCACATAACCCCCGCGCTCCAGCTCGCTCGCCGGCGCCAGCGTCCCGTCCTCGCGATCCAGCACCGGGATCCCCTGGCGGGAGAGCAGTAGCGCCACCGGGCCATCCTCGCGCTCCAGCGCCACCCGCCACGCCTGCACGGTCTCGTTGGCGTCAGCGGGACGGATCACCCACAGGCGCGGGATCGCGCGCAGCGAGGCGTAGTGCTCGACGGGCTGGTGGGTGGGACCGTCCTCGCCGAGGCCCACCGAATCGTGTGTCCATACCCACACGACGGGCAACCCCATCAGTGCGGAGAGACGCACCGACCCGCGCATGTAGTCGGAGAAGACCAGGAAGGTCGAGCCGTACGGCTTGACGATCCCTCCGTGCGCCGCCGCGCCGTTGACGATCGCACCCATCGCGTGCTCGCGGATCCCGAACGGCACGTTGCGGCCCGTGTGCACCCTGGAGAATTGACCGGCGCCGGGGAACACCGTCTTGGTCGACTCGACCAGGTCGGCCGCTCCGCCGAACATCGTGGGAGCGTACGCCGAGAAGGCCGCCATCGTCTTCTGACCTGCGGCGCGCGTGGCCAGCTTCTCGCCCGCCGCGAAGCTCGGCAGCGACTCGCGCCAGCCATCCTTCATGCGGCCGGCCCAAGCGCGCTCCCAATCCTCAGCCAGCGCTGGGTGCTGCTCGCGCCAGGCGTCCATCCGTGCCCGCCATTCGCGCTCGGCCTGCGCACCGGCGTCGGCGAGGCTCATGTGCTCGTACACCCGCTCGTCCACCCAGAAGTCGCGCTCCGGGTCGAAACCCATCGCGAGCTTCGCCGCGCGCACCTCCTCCTCGCCCAGCGGCGCGCCGTGCGAGGCCGCGGTGTCCACCGCGTGGGGGGCGGGGTAGGCAATGTGCGAGCGCACCGCGATGAACGACGGGCGCTCGGTTTCCGCGCGCGCGGTCGCGAGCGCCGCGGTGAGAGCCTCGATGTCCTCGGAGTCCCCGACCCGCTGCACGTGCCATCCGTCCGCCGCCAGCCGTGCGATGTGGTTCTCGCCGTCGAAGGAGATCGCGGTGCTGCCATCGATTGTGATGCGGTTGTCGTCGTAGCACACCGTCAGCCTGCCCAACCCGAAGTGCCCAGCAGTCGAGGCGGCCTCCTGGCTGATGCCCTCCATCATGTCCCCGTCGGAGCAGATCACATAGGTGTGGTGGTCCACCACCTCTTCGCCGGGGCGGTTGTAGCGCTCGGCCAGGAAGCGCTCTGACATCGCCATTCCCACCGCGTTGGCGAAGCCCTGCCCGAGTGGCCCCGTGGTGATCTCCACGCCCGAGGTGTGCCCACGCTCGGGATGCCCCGGGGTGCGCGAGCCCCACTGGCGAAACTGCCTCAGATCCTCGAGCGATAGCTCGTAGCCACTGAGGTGCAGCAGCGAGTACAGCAGCACGCACGCATGCCCGGAGCTCAACACGAAACGGTCGCGGTTCTCCCATCGCGGGTTGCCAGGGTTGACGCACAGCAGCCGCTTGAACAGCACATACCCAAGCGGCGCCAGCGCCATCGCCGTGCCCGGGTGTCCGGCGTTCGCCCGCTGCACCGCGTCCATCGCCAAACCCCGAATCGTGTCGATCGTAAGGCGCTGCAACTCGGGCTCCCCATCGCCGTCCATCGCCCGGCCATCCGACCGCCAACCGACAGGTTCATGCCTCACCGCCATTGCGCCCGATCCTAGCGGGCGCAGGCGCCTTGGGTCAGCCCCCTACCTGGACGCGGACTCAGCGCCCGTGTGGGCGCCGGCGTCTTGGGGGCAATGCCGCGATCGGGTGCACCCGGCCGTGGGCCCTGCAGCCCACACGCGGATGCACACTCACCAGCCAGTGCAGATCGTGGCGGCAGTGCGAGCGCCGATACGGCCACCGAGCGTGCAACGCCCGGAGCATCCGCCACTCCTCACAGACGAACACTTTCATGACGATCCAACCTCCCTACCTCTCGCATTTGGCCTACGTGGCCGAAAGAGGCCTTCCATTTGGTCCACAACGTACCAGCTAATAGTACGTTGCCTACAGAAAGGGGCGCAGCATGTAGGCCAAGGACAATCCCTGCCGAGGGCATACCAGGCGTCCTGCCGACGCCACCCAATACAGATTTTCCCCTCGTTTCCCCTGCTAGTACCCGCACTTTGCCCCCGCAGCTCAAACCTCAAAGCCTCACTCTAAGATTTGCCCTTGAACTCTTCCTGCCAAACACATATAAATCATGTTTTACTCATCCTGTCAACATCTGACTAATTAGAAGCGCGATGTCTGCCCACCGATCAAGCCCATTGGCACACGTGCCTCCGTCCACTAAGGTGGGCATGTGGCCGAGGGACCGAGGCAGAGCGGGGGCGGGTCAAGGGCGGACGGTGCCCAAATGAGGGGAGCCGCCGACCGTGAGAGCCCCAACGGGCCGCGATCGAAGGGCCCGAATGACCGCAGGGGCGCGAACGGTCGCAGAAGCCCTGACGGCGTCGCGAAAGGACGTCCGCGCAGGAGCACAGACACCCAGAAGGGCCTCCCCCGCGGCCCCCAGGCTCTCCCGCGCGAGCGGGTGGCCGCACACCAGCGCGAGCGGTTGGTCGAAGCGATGGTGCAGGCCGTGAGCGAGCGTGGTGTGGTCGCCACCACGATCTCCGACCTCGTCGCGCGCGCCGGCATCTCGCGGCGGACCTTCTACGAACACTTCGACAACAAGGAGGACTGCCTGCTGGCGACCTACGACACAGTCGTCGAGACCGAGGTCACGCGGCTGCTCGGACTCGCCGGCTCGGAGGTCGAGTGGCTGGCGCAGCTGGAAGGGATCATCCGCGCGCTGTTCGACACAATCGCCGAACGCCCCGATGCGGCCCGCCTGATCTGCGTGGAGATGGGAGCGTCGGGCGCAAGCGGAGTGGAGCGCTGGGCGGAAGGGGCAACCCGCTTCGAACACTTCATCAGCGCGGGCTTCGAGCGTGCGCCCGGAACCGGAACGGTCCCAGATCCGGTGGCCCGCGCGATCGTGGGAGCACTGCGCAAGATCATCTACACGCGCGTGCGCGAAGAGCGCTCCAACAAGTCGCTGAAGGCCGAGCTCGCGCGCATCGTCCCGGAGCTGATGGAGTGGATCGGCTGCTACTACCCGACCCCCGCAGGGGTACCCCGCCGGCCCCGTGCGCAGAAGCCGCGCTGGCGCGAGGGGGGTCGCGCGCCCGGCACACTCTCGCCCCCTGCGCCATGGGGTGTGAGAGGGTTGCCGCGCGGCGAGCACAACCTGCCACGCGGCTTCGTGGAGTTCAACCAGCGTGAGCGGATCTTCGACGCGATCGCCAAACTCACCGCGAGGGACGGCTACCAGGCGCTCAGCCTGGAGGACATCGCTGCGGCGGCGGCGGTCTCACTGCAGACCTTCTACAGCCATTTCGAGAACAAGGAGGAAGCGTTCCTCGCCACCTTCGAGGTTGGTCACACCCGAGCCAAAGCGGCTGTCAACCGGGCACTCGCCCACCAAACCGACTGGATCGGGGGCGTGCGCGCGGGAGCGCTGGCGCTACTGGAGTTCCTGGCCTCGGAGCCAGCGCTGGCGCATCTGTCGTGTGTGGACATCCTGATCGCCTACCCCCACGTCGCCGGGCGGGTGGCGGAGGCCAACGCGGCGTACGCCGAGCTGCTCGACATGGACCTCGGCGAGGGCGCCCCCTCCCAGTCCTCCACCCCGATCGTGGGTGAGGCGATCGTTGGCGGGGTGTTCGAGCTGCTCCACGACTACATCCTGAGGGGCCACACACGCAGGCTGCCGGAGCTCGCCGACCATGTCAGCTACATCGCGCTCGCCCCGTTCATCGGCCGCGATGCCGCCGCTGAGGCGATCGCACAGCGCTGAGCGCGGGTTGCCCCGGCAACCTATTGGAAACATTGCGGGCGAGGTCTTGACCAAGACCTGTGCACAACCGTAGCCTTACTCAATGCTTCAAAGCGTAGCCGGGAAAGCGAACGTATGAACGATGGCACGACGAGCTACCGCGCTGTCGCAACTCAACAGATCGCCGAAGCCCACCAAGCAGTTCGGATGTCGCTCCCGTTGGGCGACCAGGAAGATTTCGAGGACGCTCGCCGGGGTTTCATCGCCGCGCTTTCGCCCGCGCTCGTCAGTGGCACCGCTGGGCGTGTGGTATGGGATATGGAGTCCTACGCATTCCTCGGCGGAGAGTGCCCCGAAACCGTCAACCCGAGCCTCTGGCGCCAGTCCCAGCTGAACGCGATTCACGGCCTGTTCGAGGTCGTCCCCGGGATCTACCAGGTGCGCGGGCTCGACCTCTCCAACATGACGATCGTCGAGGGCCGTGAAGGGGTGCTGGTGATCGACCCCCTGATCTGCGCCGAGACCGCGGCCGCGGCGCTGGCGCTGTACCGCGAACACCGTGGCGAGCGACCAGTGACGGGCCTGTTGTACACCCACAGCCACGTCGACCACTTCGGTGGGGCGCTCGGCGTGGTCGCTGCCGGCGACGTGGCCGCGGGGCGGATTCCGGTGCTGGCGCCGGAGGGCTTCCTGGAGCATGCGATCAGCGAGAACGTGTACGCGGGCACCGCGATGGCGCGCCGCGCGGCGTACATGTTCGGCGCGGCCCTGCCGCGCGGTCCACACGGGCACGTGGGCACCGGCCTGGGCATGACCGTCTCCACCGGCTCGATTGGGATCGTTCCCCCCACCCACGAGATCACGCACACCGGCCAGGAGGAGACGATCGACGGGATCGCGATGCTCTTTCAGATGACACCCGGCAGCGAGGCGCCGGCGGAGATGAACTTTCTGTTCCCCGACCACCGTGCGCTGTGCATCGCCGAGAACGCCACCCACAACCTCCACAACGTGATCACCCCGCGCGGCGCGTTGGTGCGCGACGCGCGCATCTGGTCGCGCTACCTGGGCGAGGCGATCGATCTCTTCGGCGAGCGCACCGACGCGCTGTTTGCCGGGCACCAGTGGCCGCGTTGGGGGCGAGAGCGGATCGTCGAGATGCTCGCCAAGCAGCGTGATCTGTACGGCTACCTGCACGACCAGACGTTGCGCCTGCTCAACAAGGGGTACGTCGGCAGCGAGATCGCCGAGTTGCTGACGCTGCCCGCGGGCCTCGCGCGGGAGTGGCACTGCCGCGAGTACTACGGAACGGTCAGCCACAATGTGAAGGGGATCTACGAGCGCTACATGGGCTGGTTCGACGGCAACCCCGCCCATCTCTGGTCGCACCCACCCGAGCAGGCCGCCACCCGCTATATGCGCGCGATGGGTGGCGCGGAGGCGGTGCTGAAGGAGGGCCGCCGCGCGTTTGCCGAAGGGGATTACCGCTGGGTGGCGGAGCTGATGTCCCACGCAGTATTCGCCGACCCCGCCAACCTCCAGGCCCGTGAGCTGGAGGCCCGAGCGCTCGAGCAGCTCGCCTACGGCGCCGAGAGCGCGCCGTGGCGCAACTTCTTCCTGATGGGCGCGCTCGAGCTGCGCGAGGGCATCCGCGAGAGCGCCAACAAGCCCTCCCGGGAGATGGTCGCCCTGCTCACCGCCGAGCAGCTGTTCGACGTACTGGCGATCCGGATCGACGGCCCTCGCGCAGGAGAGCTGCGACTGAGCTTCAACTGGGTGTTCACCGACACCGGCGAGCACCATCTGCTGAGGCTCAGCAACGGCGTGCTGATCCAATCCGCCGACCGGCAGGATCCTCGAGCGGATGCCACGGTGGTGGTTGAGCGCGCCGCGCTCAACGAGCTGTTCGCGGGCATCACCCCGGTGGCGGAGCTGTTCGGAGCGGGACGCCTGCGGGTCGAGGGAGACGCCGCCAAGCTCGGTGAGTTGCTCGGCCTGCTGGACGAGCCCGACCCCTCGTTCGCGATCGTCACGCCGTAGTCGAGGATTCCAGCTGGCAGAGCGGCATCTCGGCAGCCGGGGCTCCGGCGAGCCGCCTATCCTCTGGGCGATGGCCACGCAGCTCTCCGATGTCCTGGCTCCCGCCTCACTCGCGGACCCCGAGCGCCGAGTGGTGGAGCGGCTTGTCGAACGCCTGCCCGAAGAACTCGGCTCCGAGCTGCACGCGATCTGGCTCTATGGCTCCCGTGCACGGGGAGAGACGCCGCACCCCGAGTCCGACATCGACCTGATGGTGCTCGCCGACGGGGGTCCTGAGCAAATCGCGCAGACGGCGATCAAACTGGCCTACGAGATCGCCCCCACTGAGGGGGTCAGCCCCGTGTGGTACTCGTTCTCCGTCAGAACTCCCGAGTGGCTACGAGGCCGGCGCGAGATCCGCTCGTTCTTCATTGCCGAGGTCGACCGCGACAAGCTCGTGCTCTACGGGAGCGGCCTGGAGTGAGCCCGCGCTCGGAGGAGTTCATGGACCAAGCGCGTGACCGCGCCGAGCTAGCGCAAATGGCATTTGCCTCCGGGCATCTCGAGGGCGCCGTCAGCGCCGCCTACTACGCGATGCTCTACGCCGCCCGCGCAGCGCTCTCCGAGCGCAACGAGTACGCCCGCACGCACGGAGGCACGTGGCACCTCTTCCACGAGCGCTTCGTGACCACCGGCGCCTTCGACCAGGACCTTCACGCTATGGCCCAACGCGCCCAACGCGCCCGTGAGGGCGGGGATTATGAGGCCATCACCCCCAGCCGCGCCGACGCGGAGGCGTTCGTCGCCGGAGCCGAGGAGTACATCGCCGCCGTTGAGCACATGCTGGATGCGTGAGCGCGGGCTTGTAGCGGGTGGAAAATGGGCCGTGCAGGAATCGAACCTGCAACCTTGGGCTTAAGAGGCCCCTGCTCTGCCGGTTGAGCTAACGGCCCATGAGAATGCTCATCGATCGGGGCATCCCTGAGGAGGTGGGATTTTAGCCGAGGTCATCCCCCGGCCGCGTCTCAGGCCCACGCGCCGCCCTCAGAACACCACCGTGCGTCCGCGATCGGCGATCACGCGGTCGTCGAGGTGCAGCGCCACGGCGCGGGCAAGCACTACGCGCTCGATGTCGCGGCCGACACGTTCGAGGTCGGCGATGCTCTGACGGTGGTCGACGCGCTCGACGCCCTGTTCGATGATCGGCCCGGCGTCGAGCTCCTCCACCACGTAGTGCGCAGTAGCGCCGATCAGCTTGACGCCGTGCTCGCGTGCGCGACGGTAGGGCTCCGCGCCGGAGAACGCTGGCAGGAAGGAGTGGTGGATGTTGATCACCGGTGCGCCGAGGCGCTGCAGGAAGTCGCCGCTGAGGATCTGCATGTAGCGGGCGAGCACGACGAGGTCGACGCTGTCCGCAAGCAGCTCCAGCAGCCGCGCCTCGGCACGCGCCTTACCGCCGGGCTCGACCGGCACGTGGTGGAAGGGCACTCCGGCTCCCCGCGCCTGCGGCTCGAGGTCGGGGTGGTTGGAGATCACCGCCACGACCTCCGCGTCGAGCTCGCCGCGGCGCCAGCGCCACAGCAGGTCCACCAGGCAGTGGTCGCGCCGGGAGACGAAGATCGCCATGCGCCGGCGCTGGCCCCAGAAGCGCAGC
>CAYNGQ010000298.1:0-2048 GCA_964396735.1 uncultured Solirubrobacteraceae bacterium
GTCGTGAACACGACCTCGCCGACCGTGTGTCCTTCCGCCGCGCACGCCTCGCCGTCGAAGCGGGCGCCGTCCTCCAGCAGCACGTATGCGCTCGGCTCGGTCATAGGATCAACTTCTGGACGGCCTTGAACTCCGGGGTGCCCGCGCGCTCCAGCAGCTCGAACAGGGCCGCCTCCACCGTGGTGATCACCGCTCCGGCGCGCTCCATCCGCTCCAGGCCCCGCTCGTAGTCGAGCGTGTGGCGCGAGCCCACCGCGTCGGCCGGTACGTGCACCTCGATGCCGCGCCCCAGCAGGTCGTGGACGGTTTGCGATACGCACACATGGGTCTCGATCCCGCACACGAGCGCCTGCGTGCGTCCATGCTCGCCGCCGATTTGCGAGCGGTCGAAGCCCTCCGCGCGCGCGGCGGAGAAGACGCTCTTCTCGATCCTCGGCTCGTCCTCCAGGCCGAGCTCCGGCGCGGTGTGGCCGAGGCCCTTCGGGTACTGCTCACTCACGAGCGCAGGCAGCCCAAGGATGCGTGCCCCCTCCACCAACTTGGCACAGGAGCTCGCCACGTCGTCGAAGGATGCGTAGCCGCGGAACGCCTCCTGGACGTCCACCACCACCAGCGCCGCATGCTCGCGTGAGAGCAGGCTCATACCGCCACCGCCCGACCTGTGCTCGGTGCATGCGCATCCACAGCTCCCGCCCGTGTGCGATTCATACGGCCACCGCCCGGTTCGCGCCCGGCGCCCGCGTATCCGTGCCATCCACCGGTGCACGGCGGTATGCCACCGCACCGGCGGCCACCGTCAGCAGCACCCTCCCGCGCAGGCGCCTCCCGGCGAAGCAGCAGTTGGCGGAGCGGCTCTGCCAGCCATGCTCGCCCGCCACCCACTCGGCGTCGAGGTCGAGCAGCGCGATGTTGGCCTCCGCGCCCGGCGCGATCGTCGGGAGGGGGAGACCGAACAGTCCGGCGCCGGCGGTCATCCGTTCGAGCAGCACCCCCAGCCCCAGCACCCCGGGCAGCACCAGCTCCGTGTAGAGCGCGGCGAACGCCGTCTCCAGACCAGTTGTCCCCATCGGGGCCTCGGTGAACGGCAGCGCCTTCTCCGCCTGCGCGTGCGGCGCGTGGTCGGTGGCGACGCAGTCGATCGTGCCCGCTCGCAGCGCCTCTACCAGCGCCTTGCGGTCGGCCTCGGTCGCGAGCGGGGGGTTCATCTTTGCGCGCGTGTCCATACCACGATCGTTCCTCCCTGCCCCACCACCGTCAACTCCAACCATGCCTGCCTCGTTCCGGATCCCGCGCACCGCCTCCTCTGTCAGCAGCAGGTGATGAGGAGTCGCCTCCGCGCTCACCCCCACGCCGCCGGCCTTCGCCGCCGCTACCGCTTCCACCGAGGCGATGCAGCTGAGGTGCTGGAAGTGCACACGCGCGCCCTCGCTTCCGGCGAGCACCGCGTCGCGGGCGACCATGCTCGCCTCGCTGGAGCAGGGGATGCCGGGGATGCCCAGCTCCGCGCTGAGCGCCCCTTCGTGCATCGCCCCCCCGCGCGAGAGCGAACGGTCCTCCTCGTGCAGTGCAATCGTGCCCCCGCACTCGCGCTGGCGCTGGAGCGCTTCGCGCAACACCCCCGCGTTCGCGACCGGGTGCCCGTCGTCGGTGAAGCCGAGCGCGCCCTGCTCGCGCAGCGTCGCCATCTCCGTCAGCTGCTCGCCGTCGAGACCGCGCGTGAGCGCTCCGAGGTTGCCCACCGGCACGTGCGCCTTGGCGGCTGCCGTTTCGCGCACCAAGCGTAACAGCTCCGGGGAGTCGATCGGCGGGTCGGTATTGGGCATTGCGATCACGGCGCCATACCCGCCCGCGGCGGCGGCCCTGGTGCCGCTCTCGATGTCCTCCTTGTGCTCCTGGCCGGGACTGCGCAGGTGCACGTGCGGGTCGAAGAAGGCCGGCAGCGCGTACAGGCGACCGTCGCCCTCGACGATCTCGAGCTCCTCGAGCTTCCCCTCCGCTGGGCCGGCGGGCAGTGTCGCCGCGGACAGCGTCCCAGGCTCAGCCAGTTG
>CAYNGQ010000299.1:0-1761 GCA_964396735.1 uncultured Solirubrobacteraceae bacterium
GGCCGCTCATGCCCGGCTGTGATCCGGTGCCGTTCGGGGACCTGGACGCGTTGGGGCGCGAGCTGGAACGGGGTGATGTGGCGGCATTCGTGGTGGAGCCCATCCAGGGCAAGGGCGTCAACCTCCCGCCCGAGGGCTACCTGCCCGGCGCCCAGGAGCGCTGCCGCGCGGCCGGTGCGCTGTTCGTCTGCGACGAGGTGCAGACGGGGCTGGGGCGCACCGGGCGCTTCCTCGCGCTCGAGCACTGGGGCCTGCAGCCCGACATCGTCTGTGTGGCCAAGGCGCTCTCCGGCGGCCTCGTCCCAATCGGCGCGGTGCTCGTCTCGCGCGCGGCCTTCGAGCGGGTGTTCGACGGCATGGAGCGCGCGGTGCGCCACGGCTCCACCTTCGGCGGCAACGACCTCGCGGCAGCCGCCGGCCTCGCCACGCTGCGCGTGCTCGACCAGGAGGGCCTCGTGGAGCGCGCCGAGCGGATGGGCGCGCTGCTGCTGGAGCTGACGCGCCCGCTGGTCGAGCGCCACGCGATCGTGCGCGACGTGCGCGGCCTCGGCCTGATGTGGGCAATCGAGCTGGGCCCGCCCGACGGCCGCTCGGCGCGCGCGGCCTGGAACGCCTTGGAGCGGGCCCAGCCCGGCCTCTTCTCGCAGCTCGTCACCGTCCCCCTGTTCCACGAGCACCGCATCTTCTGCCAAGTGGCGGGCCACCGCATGAACGTGATCAAGGCGCTGCCGCCGCTGGTGATCGAGGAGTCGGAGATCCGCCGTTTCGCCGCCGCGCTGGAAACGGTGGTGGCCGCGGCGGAACGGATGCCCTCGGCCTTGACGCGCTTCGGTGTGAGGATGGCCCGCAATCTCGCCAGCACCCGCTAGCCTGCCGGGCTGCCATGCCCGTACCCCGCAATGACATCCGCAACGTGGCGATCGTCGCCCACGTCGACCACGGCAAGACCACGCTGGTCGACGCCATGCTGTGGCAGTCCGGCGCGTTTCGCGTCGGCCAGGACGTGGCCGAGCGGGTGCTCGACTCGATGGACTTGGAGCGCGAGAAGGGGATCACGATCCTCGCGAAGAACACCGCGCTGCACTACGGCGGGGTCAAGCTCAACATCGTCGACACCCCCGGCCACGCCGACTTCGGCGGCGAGGTCGAGCGGGGCCTCACGATGGTGGATGGAGTGCTGCTGCTGGTGGACGCCTCCGAGGGGCCGCTGCCGCAGACGCGCTTCGTGCTGCGCAAGACGCTGGAGGCGCGGCTGCCCGTGATCCTTGTCGTCAACAAGGTCGATCGCCCCGACGCGCGCGTCGCCGAGGTGATCGACGAGGTGTACGAGCTGTTCCTCGACCTCGACGCCGACGAGTCGCAGATCGAGTTCCCGATCGTCTACTGCAACGCCAAGGCGGGTGTCGCGTCGCTCGAGTACGACGAGTCGGTGACGCGCGCGGCCGCGGTTGCTGCCGGTGCGCAGTCCGGGGCGGGCGGGGGGCAGGCCGGATCCGGTGGCGGCGGGACTGGTGGGAGCGGGTCCGGGGCAGGTGCGCTTCCAGGGACTTGCGCAGCACGAACCGGGTCTGGGGAAGGGGGCCCTCGCTGGCGTCGACCAGCAGCAGGACGCCGTCCACCATGGTGAGCGCCCGCTCCACCTCGCCGCCGAAGTCGGCGTGGCCGGGGGTGTCCACGATATTGATCTTGGAGTCCTTGTAGTGGATGGCCGTGTTCTTGGCCAGGATGGTGATGCCGCGCTCCTTCTCGAGGTCGTTGGAG
>CAYNGQ010000300.1:0-3769 GCA_964396735.1 uncultured Solirubrobacteraceae bacterium
CATCCCCTCGGGGGCCTTGCCCGGCGTCAGCCGCGGCGCGAGGCGGGCGAACTTGACGTACAGATCGGCCGCCTGTTCGGGGGCGCCGGAGATGATCAGCGGCGTGCGCGCCTCGTCGATCAGGATGTTGTCGACCTCGTCCACGATCGCGAAGGGGTGCCCGCGCTGCACCTTTTCGGCGAGATCCTTCGCCATGTTGTCGCGCAGGTAGTCGAAGCCGAACTCCGAGTTGGTGCCGTACACCACGTCGCAGGCGTACGCGCGGTGCTTCTCCTCGTATGGCTGCATGTTCTGCAGCACCCCCACGGACAGCCCAAGAGCCTCGTAGATCGGGCTCATCCATTCGGCGTCGCGGCGGGCGAGGTAGTCGTTGACGGTGACCAGGTGCACGCCCTTGCCGGCAAGCGCGTTGAGCGCCACCGCGAGCGTGGCCGTGAGCGTCTTGCCCTCGCCGGTCTTCATCTCCGCGATGCAGCCCTCGTGCAGCGCCATCGCGCCGATCAGCTGCACGTCGAAGTGGCGCATCCCCATCTCGCGCTTGCCGGTCTCGCGCACGACCGCGAAGCACTCGGGGAGGAGCGTGTCGAGGTCCTCCCCGTTCGCAGCGCGCTCGCGCAGCGCGTCGATCCGCTCGCGCAACTCCGCGTCGCTGTCGTGTTCGAGCTCGGGCTCAAATGCGCCGATTAGCGCGACGCGCTTCTCGTACTGCCTGAACTTCTTCGCCTCGCCGACATTGAGGGCGCGATCCAGGATGGACACGCCCTCAGGGTAGCGCCTGGGGGCACGCGCGGTGCACGCAGCCCGTTACGAAACATGACGACGGATGAGGGGCGAGCGAGAGCGGGCGGACGCCTATTCCACGGCCGGCTGGGACTCGCCTGCGCCGAATGCGTGCTCTGCCAGCCCGGCAAGTGCCGCCCTGGTCTTACGCCGGCGGCGGCGCATCACACGGTGGCGCTTGACCTGGCGGGCGAGCTCATCGACCACGAGGTTCAGCGAGTGCAGCATCTGCGGCGAGGCGTCGCGGGCACGCAGCGTGGTGCCCTTCAGGTAGAGCGTCGCCTCGGCCACCTGACTGTCGGCAACCCGTGGGTTGCGCTCGCGCATCAGCTCGATCTCCAGGCGCGCGAGCTTTGAAACCTGCCGCGAGACCTTCGCTAGACGGCGTTCGGCGTGCCTGCGCAAATCGTCGGGAACCGGCACGTTGCGGCCCTTGATCTCGATCTGCATGTCGTGCCTCCTTTGCGGTTGGGAGACTATTTCCTACGATGCTACGCCTCTAAGCGGCGGTTGTCTACCGCCGTGGACGCATGCTCTGCAGGATCCCCGCGTGCCCGGTGATCGCGCCGATCAAGATCGCGCCCGGGGCAACCTCGGTGCCGGGGAAGAGGATGCTCTCGCGCAGCTGCGCCCCGGCGTCGACGCGCGCGCCGTCGCCAAGCACCAGCGGGCCCGTCAGCCGCACCCCGGCGCCGACCTGCACGTCGCGCCCAATCCATACCGGACCTTCGATCTCCGCGTCCGCAGGCAGTGGCGCCCCCCCGGCGACGATCACCCCCGGGGCAACCTCCTGACCCTCGACCTGCAGCCGCAGCTCGCCGCGCAGCGCATCGAAGGTGCCTTGGCGCAGCTCCGCCAGCGAGCCCACGTCGTTCCAGTAGTCGCCCACCTCGTGGATGTGGAAGGGCACGTCGTTGGCGAGCAGCGCCGGGAACACGTCCTGCGCCCAGTCCACGAACGGGCGGTCGGGGAAGTAGTCGAAGATCCGCGGCTCGAAGATGTAGATGCCGCAGTTGCCGAGGTCCGACAGCGCCTCCTCGGGCTCGGGCTTCTCCTGAAAGCCGGTGATCCGACCCGCGCGGTCGTGCAGCACGACGCCGTACTCGCGCGTGTCGGCGACCTTCTTCACCGCTAGCGTCGCCACGCCCCCGGCCTCGCGGTGGCGGGCGGCGAATGCCCGCAGATCGATGTCGGTGAGCGCGTCCCCGGAGATCACCAGAAAGGCCTCGTCGCCGAAGAACTCCGCGCAGCCCCGCACCCCGCCGGCGGTGCCCAGCAGCTCCGGCTCGGTGCGGTAGCTCAGGCGCTCGCCGAAGTAGCCGCGGATCGACTCGGGGAAGTAGTGGAGGTTGGCGATCGTCTCGTCGAAGCCGTGCCGGTCGAGCAGATCGACGATGTGCGCCATCACGGGCCGGTCGAGCACCGGCACCATCGGCTTGTTGATCTCGTACGTCAGCGGGCGCAGGCGGGTTCCAAGGCCCGCCGCGAGAACCATGGCTCTCATCAGGGCGGCAGGCTATCGGATCGCCGGTGGGGTCGGGCTGGGAGAAATGTATTTAAATCAGGCCCCAACCACTTCACACAGTGAAGGGTTTGCGTCCCAAAACGAAACATCCAACCGGACCAACCCACTTTACAAAGTAAAGGGTTTGGGCCCGAAAATAAAGATCAGTAGCGGTAGTGGTCCGGCTTATACGGCCCCTCGACAGGCACGCCGATGTAGGCGGCCTGCTCGGCGCTGAGCTTCGTGAGACGGACCCCGAGCGCGTCGAGGTGCAGGCGCGCGACCTTCTCGTCGAGGTGCTTGGGAAGCACGTACACGCGCCGCTCGTACTCGTCGTTCTTCGTGAACAGCTCGATCTGGGCGATCGTCTGGTTGGTGAAGGAGTTGCTCATCACGAAGCTCGGGTGGCCGGTGGCGTTGCCGAGGTTGAGCAGGCGGCCCTCGGAGAGCAGGATGATCGCGTGGCCGTCGGGGAAGCGCCACTCGTCCACCTGAGGCTTGATGTTGATCCGCTCGATGCCCGGCACCTTGGCGAGGCCGGCGATGTCGATCTCGTTGTCGAAATGCCCGATGTTGCCAACGATCGCCTGGTGCTTCATGCGCGCCATGTGCTCGGCGCGGATGATGTCGCGGTTACCGGTGCAGGTGACGAAGATGTCGCCCTCCCCCACCACTTCCTCCAGGGTGCGGATCGTGTACCCCTGCATCGCCGCCTGCAGCGCGCAGATCGGGTCGATCTCGGTGACGACCACGCGCGCGCCCTGGCCGCGCAGCGATTCCGCGCAACCCTTGCCAACGTCGCCGAAGCCGCAGATCACCGCGAGCTTGCCGGCGATCATCACGTCGGTGGCGCGGTTGATGCCGTCCACCAGCGAGTGGCGGCAGCCGTAGAGGTTGTCGAACTTCGACTTCGTCACCGAGTCGTTGACATTGATCGCCGGGAACAGCAGGGTGCCGGTCTCGGTCATCTCATACAGCCGGTGCACGCCGGTGGTCGTCTCCTCGGTGACGCCTTTGATGCCCTCGCCGATCCGCGTCCAGCGCTGCGGGTCCTCGCCGAGCGAGCGCTGCAGGAGGGAGAGGATCACGCGGAACTCCTCCGACTCCGCCCCCGCCGGATCCGGCACGGCGCCGGCGGCCTCGTACTCGGTGCCCTTGTGCACCAACAGCGTGGCGTCGCCGCCGTCGTCGAGGATCATGTTGGGGCCGGTTGACCCGGACCCGCCCGCCCGGGCGGGATCCGATTCACCCGGCGTTCCATCCTCGCTCGGCCAACGCAGGGCCTGGTCGGTGCACCACCAGTACTCCTCCAGTGTCTCCCCCTTCCAGGCGTAGACCGGCACGCCGCGCGGCTCCTCGGGAGTACCGTCGGGCCCGACCGCGACCGCCGCCGCGGCGGGGTCCTGGGTGGAGAAGATGTTGCAGCTGCACCACCGCACCTCGGCGCCGAGCGCGGTCAGCGTCTCGATCAGCACGGCGGTCTGC
>CAYNGQ010000301.1:0-2063 GCA_964396735.1 uncultured Solirubrobacteraceae bacterium
ACGGACATCATCGAGGCGGCCGCGCGCGCGTACGTGCGGGCGCTGTCGGTGGCGCTCGCCCGCGCGCAACGCGATGCGGATGCAATTGGACTACCTACGATGAGCGAGGGTCGATGATGCCAAAGACACTGTTCGAGAAGATCTGGGAGGCGCACGAGGTGGCTCCTGGACTGCTCTATATCGACCTGCACTTGGTGCACGAGGTGACCAGCCCCCAGGCGTTCGACGGGTTGCGCTTGGCGGGCCGCAAGGTGCGCCGGCCGGAGCGCACGCTGGCGACCGCCGACCACAACACGCCGACCGACGGCACGCCCAACGCGGCGGCGATCAAGGAAGAGCTTTCGCGCGTGCAGGTGCAGACGCTCGAGCGCAACTGCGCCGAGTTCGGCGTGCCGATGTACTCGCTCGGCTCCAAACGCCAGGGGATCGTGCACGTGATCGGCCCCGAGCTGGGCGTCACGCAGCCGGGCCTGACGATCGTCTGCGGCGACTCGCACACCGCCACCCACGGGGCGTTCGGGGCGCTCGCGTTCGGGATCGGCACGAGCGAGGTCGAGCACGTGCTGGCGACGCAGTGCATGGTGCAGCACCGCCCCCGCTCGATGCGGATCCGCTACGAGGGCGAGCTCGGCTTCGGGGTGACGGCGAAGGACCTGATCCTCGGCACGATCGGGCAGATGGGCGTCGGCGGCGCCGGCGGCCACGTCGTCGAGTACGTCGGCCCGGCGATCGAGCGCCTCTCGATGGAGGGCCGGATGACGGTCTGCAACATGACGATCGAGGGCGGCGGGCGCGCGGGGATGGTTGCCCCCGACGAGACGACGTTCGCGTGGTTCACCGAACGGGAGCGCCCGGGCGCGCCGAAGGGCGCGGCGCTGGACACGGCGTTCGAGCGCTGGAGCGAGCTGGCGAGCAACGAGGGCGCGGGCTATGACCGCGAGCTGGTGGTCGACGCCGCGGCGCTCTCGCCACAGGTGACGTGGGGCACGACGCCGGCGATGGTCGCGCCGGTCACCGACAGGGTGCCCGATCCGGGCGAGCTTGCCGAGCGCGCCGAGCGCGAGGCGGCCGAGCGGGCGCTGCACTACATGGCGCTGGAGCCGGGGACGCCGATCGAGCAGATCGCGGTCGACCGCGTGTTCATCGGCTCGTGCACCAACTCGCGGATCGGCGACCTGCGCGCCGCCGCCGAGGTGGTCGCCGGGCGCAGGGTGGCAGCGACCGTGAACGCGATGGTCGTGCCAGGCTCACAGCAGGTGAAGGCGCAGGCCGAGCAGGAGGGCCTCGACCGCATCTTCCGCGACGCCGGCTTCGACTGGCGCGTGGCGGGCTGCTCGATGTGTTTGGGGATGAACCCCGACATCCTCGCCCCGGGCGAGCGCTGCGCCTCCACGTCGAACCGCAACTTCGAGGGCAGGCAGGGTCGTGGCGGCCGCACGCATCTGGTCTCGCCACAGATGGCGGCGGCCGCCGCGATCGAGGGGCACTTCACCGACATCAGGAATTGGAACTAGGGAGGCCAGGATGGAACCCATCGAGACGATCTCCGGCGCGATCAGCTACCTCGACCGCGCCAACGTGGACACCGACCAGATCATGCCCAAGCAGTTCCTCAAGCGCGTCGAGCGCTCGGGCTTCGGGCAGTTCCTCTTCTACGACTGGGCGAAGGAGCCCGGCTGGGAGCTGCCCGCCAACCCGATCCTCGTGGCGGGCGAGAACTTCGGCTGCGGCTCCTCGCGCGAGCACGCCCCGTGGGGCCTGGAGGATTACGGCTTCAGGGCGATCGTGGCGCCCTCGTTCGCCGACATCTTCTACTCCAACTGCACGAAGATCGGGCTGCTGCCAGTGGCGATCGACGAAGCGCACTGCCGTGCGCTGGCGCAGGCGGGGGAGGGACAGGTCGACCTGCGCGCCCAGGAGGTTCGCTACCCCGGCCCCGACGGCACCCTGGTATCGGTTCCGTTCGAGATTGACGCCGAGACGCGCCGGCGCCTGTTGGATGGCCTCGACGACATCGCGGTGACGCTCGGCGAGGAGGCGCGGATCGCCGCCTTCGAGGCAGC
>CAYNGQ010000302.1:0-2267 GCA_964396735.1 uncultured Solirubrobacteraceae bacterium
TGGCCGCGGCCGACGAGCTGTGTACGCCCGGCTACTGGGTGCGTCACGCGCGCGCCCCGGTCAGGTTTGCCGACGGCGTGCGCTGCCTGTGGCGCGCCGGTGTGAGGACCTTCGTCGAGCTGGGCCCGGACGGCGTGCTGAGCGCGATGGTGGCCGAGTGCCTTGAACAGGAGGAGGAGGGGGGGGTTGCGCACGTGGTGAGCGTGCCAACGCTGCGCCCGGGCGCTCAGCGGGATCGTGCAGCCGCGGAGGGGCCCACCGAGCATGGCGAAGCCCGCTCGCTGCTGGCGGGTGTGGGCGAGGCGTGGGTGCACGGCGTGAGCGTCGACTGGGGCGCGGTGGTTGGGAGCTCCGCCCACCCCAGCTCCGTCCACCCCAGTCCCGTCCGCCCCGGCGCTCGACGTGTGAGCCTGCCCACGTACGCCTTTCAGCGAGAGCGCTACTGGCTGGAGTCGGCGCCGGCGGCGTCCGGGGAGGCAGCGGAGGGATGGCGCTACCGCGTGCGGTGGCAGCCGGCGGGCGAGCACGACGCGGGGGCGCTGGAGGGTCTGTGGCTGGTGCTCGTCGCGGCCGGGCGGGGCGAGGGCGCGGACGAGGCGACCGACTGGGTCGTGGCGGCGCTGCGGGCGGCGGGGGGGCGGCCGCTGGTGGTGGAGGCCGGCGCGGATGAGCTGGAGCGCGGCCGGTTGGCGGCGCGGCTGCGCGCGTTGCCCGAGGAGCAGCGCGCGCGGAGTGGGGCCGACGCGGAGGACCTCGCGCTCGGCGGGGTACTCTCGTTGCTGGCGCTGGGCGACCCCGGCACCTCGCCGGGCGGCCCGTTCGCTCCGGCGGCGGCGAGTACGTTGGCGCTGGCGCAGGCACTGGGAGACGCGCGACTGGATGCGCCGTTGTGGTGCGTCACCCGCGGCGCCGTGTCGGCTGGCGCCGGGGATCGGGTGCTCGCGCCGGACGGCGGCCTGGTGTGGGGGCTCGGGCGGGTCGTGGGCCTGGAGCAGCCGGGGCGGTGGGGCGGTCTCGTGGACCTCCCGGCCGAGCTCGACGAGGCCGCGCCGGAGTCCCTCAGCGGGGTGCTGGGGGGCAGCGCCGGCGAGGATGAAGTCGCGCTGCGCCGCGGCGGCGTGTTCGCAAGGCGCCTGACGCGCGCGTACGCCGGCGGGCGCCGGCGGCGGGGCGAGTATCGACCACGGGGGACGGTGCTGGTGACGGGCGGCACGGGGGCGCTGGGGGCCCACCTCGCGCGGTGGCTGGCGCAGGACGGCGCCGAGCACCTGCTGCTGACCAGCCGCCAGGGCGAGGCGGCGCCCGGGGCGCAGGAGCTGGTGGCCGAGCTCCAGGCGCTGGGCGCGAGCGTGACGGTGGCGGCGTGCGACGTCGCCGACGGCGAGCGGCTGCGGGCGCTGCTCGACGGGATCCCCGCCGAGCGGCCGCTGCGCGGCGTGTTCCATGTGGCGGGGGTGGCGGAGGATGCGCCGATCGATGCCCTCTCGTCCGAGGGGCTGGAGCGGGGGCTGGCCGCGAAGGCGCGAGGGGCGTGGTTGCTGCACGAGCTGACCGAGGGGCTGGAGCTCGATGCGTTCGTGCTGTTCTCCTCGATCGCCGGTGTGTTCGGCAGCGGCGGGGAGGCCGCGTACGGCGCCGCCAACGCGTTCCTCGACGCGCTCGTGGAGCACCGCCGCGGCAGGGGGATGGTCGCCACCTCGCTCGCGTGGGGCGCGTGGGCCGGCGAGGGGATGGCGGCGCGGACGGGTGAGGCCCTGGCTCGCCGGGGCGTGCGCCGGATGGCCCCGGAGCCGGCGCTGCGGGCGCTGGGCGAGGCGCTCGACGGGGGCGACGGCGCGGTGGTGGTGGCCGACCTCGATTGGGAGCGCTACGCCCTGGCGTACAGCTCGGCGCGGGCGCGGCCGTTGATCGGCGAGGTGCCGGAGGCGCGGCGGGCGCTGGAGAGCGCCGCCGCCGAGTCGCCGCGGGCGGCCGAGGGCTCGCTGGCGCAGCGGCTCGCCGGCGCGCCGGCAGGCGAGCGGGAGGCGATCGTGCTGGCGCTGGTGCGTGAGCACGCGGCGGCGGTGTTGGGGCACTCCTCCCCGGGGGCGGTGCCGGCCGAGCGGGCCTTCCGGGAGATCGGGTTCGATTCGCTGGCGGGGGTGCAGCTGGCGCTCAGGTTGCGCGATGCGACGGGCGTGCGGTTGCCGGCGACCGCGGTGTTCGACCACCCGACGCCGGCCGAGCTGGCGGTGCACCTGCTGGATGCGGCGTCGGAGGACGGCCCG
>CAYNGQ010000303.1:0-2934 GCA_964396735.1 uncultured Solirubrobacteraceae bacterium
CCCCCGGTCGGCCGTGTCGCAGGCGACCACGCTCGCGCGCGCGCCGAGCGCCTCGAGCTCGCCAGCGAGCTCCGCCGCGCCCGGCGCAGCGGGACCGCGGCGACTCGCCAGCAGGATGTGCTCCGCGCCATTGCCCGCCAGCCACCGCGCCACGTGGGCGCCCAGCGTCCCCGTCCCGCCCGTCACCAGCACCGTGCCCCGCGGCACGTACGACTCCCCGGCGCGGCCCGCTCCCAGCGGCGCGCGCACCAACCGGCTCGCGAAGATCCCCTCGGCGCGCACCGCAAGCTGATCCTCGTCGATCGGATCGGCGAGCGCCTCACACAGGCGCTCGAGCGCCCGCCCGTCCGGCGCCGGCGGCAAATCCACCAGGCCACCCCAGGCTCCCGGCGCCTCCAACGCGAGCACCCGCCCCAACCCCCACACCAGCCCTGCCGTGGGACTCACAACCCGATCCCCGACCCCCACCGACACCCCACCGCACGTCACGCACCACAGCGGCGCCCGCACATCCGCATCCCCCAGCGCCTGCGCCAGCGCCAGCAAACCCTCCACACCCGACCCGCCGCGCTCGATCGCCGCTCGACCGGCCCCGCCCAGCGCCAACAGCGAGAGCACCCCACCCGCCACGAGGCCGTCCGCCGAATCCCGATCGCCCACCCGCTCGTCGGCGAGAAGCCCCCGCAGCCGCTGCGCCAGCCCCTCGCGATCCCCCTCGGCCCCGTCCACCTCCACCACCACCGGCCGCGCGCCACTCGCCGCGAGCGCCTCCACAACGCTCGCGATCGGCCGCTCCTCAGCTGCGCCGGCCGGGACGGCCACCAGCCACACGCCCGCGAGCACGCCCGCCCCGCGGTCGCCCGCCGGCACCCACCGCAACCGGTAGCGCCACCGATCGGGGCCGGAGAGCGACTCCGCCCCCAGCCAGTACCGCTCCCGCTGAAATGGGTAGGACGGCAACCTCACGCGACGGGCGCCGGTTCCCTCGAATACGCGACCCCAATCCACATCCCCACCGCGCACCCAGACCTCGCCCAGGCCGGCAAGCAGGGAACGGACTTCGCCACGCTCGGTCGGCGCCTGCGCGGTTGCCGAATCGCGCGGGGCGCCCGGGCGCAGGGTCGGCACGCTCACCATGTGCGCAACCCCCCCATCCTCCCCCTCCTCCTCAACGCACTCCGCCACCATCGCGCTCAACGCGCCGTCGGGACCCAGCTCGAGGAAGCTCCTGACACCCTCCTCCCATAGCCGGCGCACCC
This sequence comes from uncultured Solirubrobacteraceae bacterium, assembly GCA_964396735.1. Lineage (GTDB taxonomy): Bacteria > Actinomycetota > Thermoleophilia > Solirubrobacterales > Solirubrobacteraceae > Palsa-744. The sequence continues at coordinate 1,260 of CAYNGQ010000303.1, forward strand.
CATCCCCGAACCGCACCGTCTCGCGCACGTGGCGCACCCAATACCCGGGGGTGCACAGCTCCTCGCCCGCGGCCACGCCGCCCGACAGATTGGAGATCAGCTGAAGCTCGGGCTCGCTGAAGGCGACTCCCGCCGCGACCTGTTCGAACTCCGCGAGCATCGCCTCCATCCGCGGCGAGTGAAACGCGTGCGAGACCCGCAGCCGCTTGGTGCGAGCGCCGCGTCGCTGCCACACGCCCACCAACTCCAGGACGGCGTCCTCGTCCCCGGAGATCACCACCGAGCCGGGCGCGTTCACCGCCGCCAGCGCCACCCGGCCCTCCCAGCCGTCCAGCCCCGCCAGCGACTCCAGCACCTCCTGCTCGGAGGCGGCGATCGCCGCCATCGCCCCGCCGGCGGGCAGCGCGCCCATCAACCGGCCGCGCGCCGCCACCAGCCGGCTGGCGTCCTGCAGCGAGAACACGCCCGCCACGTGCGCCGCCGCCAGCTCCCCGACCGAGTGGCCGATCAGCAGATCCGGACGCACGCCCCAGGCCTGCAGCAGGCGGAACAACGCGACCTCCAGCGCGAACAGCGCCGGCTGCGCAAGCTCGGTCCGATCCAAGATCTCCTCGCCCGCGCTCCCCCCGGCGGGCTCTCCCTCGCCGAACACCGCCGCGCGCAGCGAGCGCCCCAGGTGCACGTCCAGGTGAGCGCACGCCTCGTCGAACGCGGCCCTGAACACCGGGAAGGCCTCATACAGCTCGCTGCCCATGCCGGCGCGCTGCGCGCCCTGGCCGGCGAACACGAACGCCAGCCGTCCATCGTCCGCGGCGCCCCGCGACACAGGCCCCGACGCCCTCCCTCCGGCAAGCGCCGCGAGCTGCTCGACCAGCTCCTCCCGATCGCCTCCCACCACCACCGCTCGCTCCTCCAGGGAGGCACGGCTCGTCAGCGAGAACGCGACGTCGGCCACGTCGAGCTCGTCCGCCCCGAGCAGATGGTCGCGCAGGCGCTCGGCCTGCGCCAGCAGGCCCCGCTCGCCGCGACCGGACAGCACCAGCGCCAGCGCACCCGGCGAGCGTCCCGGCGCCGGCTCGCGCTCGACCCGATCCTCGGCGGGCGCCTCCTCGAGGATCACGTGCGCGTTGGTGCCGCTGATGCCAAACGAGGAGACCGCCGCCCGGCGGGGTCGTCCATTGCGCGGCCACGGGATCGACTCGGTCAGCAGCGACACGGCGCCCGCCGACCAGTCCACCTCGCGCGAGGGCTCGTCGACGTGCAGCGTCGCGGGCAGGAGCTGGTTCTGCAGCGCCATCACCATCTTGATCACGCCGCCCACGCCCGCCGCGGCCTGCGCGTGGCCGATGTTCGACTTCACCGACCCCAGCCACAGCGGCCGCTCGCGCGGGCGATCCCGTCCGTAGGTCGCCAGCAGCGCCTGCGCCTCGATCGGGTCGCCCAGCCGCGTGCCCGTGCCGTGGCCCTCGACCACGTCGACCTGATCGGCCGCCAGCCGCGCGCTCGCCAGCGCCCGCTGGATCACCCGCTGCTGCGCAGGACCGTTCGGCGCCATCAGGCCGTTGCTCGCCCCATCCTGGTTGACCGCGCCGCCGCGCACGGTCGCCAGCACCCGATGCCCCAGACGCCGCGCATCCGAGAGCCGCTCCACCAGCACCAGCCCCACCCCCTCGGA
>CAYNGQ010000304.1:0-3966 GCA_964396735.1 uncultured Solirubrobacteraceae bacterium
AACGCTCGCCCAGCCCCGGCCGGGCCACTCAATGCTTGCGCGCCTGCGCGCCGTTCCGGGCGCCACCTGGGCGCGGCTCGGCTTCGCGGCGCTCTGCGTGGCCGCGCTCGTGGGGTACTTCGCCTTCCCCACCTACCCCACTTACGACTCCTTCTACGCGCTGCTGTGGGGGCGCGACCTGCTGCACCTGCAGCTGCCCGACTTCGGCGTCTACCGCGCCCCCACCGAGCACCCGCTGGCGATCGCCTTCGGCGTGCTCTGCTCGCTCTTCGGGCAGGCCGGCGCGCGGCTGATGGTGCTCGGCTCGATCGCCTCGTTCGTGGCGCTCACCGCCGGTCTCTTCCGGCTCACGCGCCTCTGCTTCGGGCCACTCATGGCGACGCTCGCGGCGCTGTTGATGCTGACGCGCCTGTACGACGCCAACCTCGCCGCGCAGGGCTATCTCGACCTCACCTACCTCGCGTTGATCGTGTGGGCCACGGCGCTGGAGGTCGAGCGCCCGCGCCGCGGCACGCCGGTGTTCGTGCTGCTTGCGCTCGCCGGCCTGCTGCGCCCCGACGCGTGGGTGCTCACCGGGGTTTACTGGCTGTGGTGTGCATGGCCGGCGCGCGCATGGCTCTGGTCGGGGGCGGGTCGTGGGGCGGCGGCAGGTCCGTCGCCGCGCACGCTCCTCGGCTACGCGGCGCTGGTGGCCGCCGCGCCGGTGGTGTGGGTCGTGTGCGACACGCTCGTCACCGGCGACCCGCTGTACTCGCTGCACTCCACCGCGGTGCTCGCCGCCGAACTGGAACGCACGCAGGGCTTCACCGCGGTGCTCGCCGCGACCTGGCGCTACCTGGTGCGGATCGACAAGCTGCCGATCGTGCTGGGCGGCCTCGCCGGCGTCGTGCTCGGGATCTGGCTGACGCCCCGCCGTGCGCGCGTGCCGCTCGCGGTGCTGGCGCTGCTGCTGTTCGTGTACGTCGCCGAGGGCGCCGCCGGGGCGTCGGTGATCGACCGCTACATGATGGGCGCCGCGGCGCTGCTGCTGCCGTTCTGCGCGCTGGCGATCGGCGGCTGGTCGCTGCTGCGCCCCGGCTCGCTGCCGCGGCGCGTGTGGATGGCGGCGGGCGCCGCGCTGCTCGTGTACGGCGCGGTCGCGGCGGTGTCGGTCACCAGCCTCTCCAATGCGCGCACCACGCTCGCCTACCACGACGACTTTCACGAAGGGCTCGCCGTCGCCCTGCACAGCCCCGCGGTGCGCGCCGAACTGGCGCGTTGCCCGCTGCTGTCGCTGCCCGACAACAAGCTGATCCCCGACGCCCGCTGGATCCTCGACGTGGGCAACCAGCACGAGATCGTCGCCCGCAGCGAGGCGCGCGCCGACAGCGAAGCCGGCGACCCCGCGCTCGGCAACCGGATCGCTCGCGCCAGCGTCGCGGTGTACCCGCTCGGCGCCGCCGTCTTCCAGGAGGCGATCGTCGACGTCGGCGACAACCCGCTCGACCAGATTCCCCTGCACGGCTTCCGGCGGATCTACACGAGCCGCTACTACGCGGTCTATGGCGATTGCTGATCGGCGCCGGCTCGCGTGGGCCGCGCTCGCGCTGGTGCTGCTCGTCGCGCTCGGCCTGCGCCTGTGGGGCATCCGCCAGGGCCTTCCTTATGCCTACAACTCCGACGAGGACTCCCACTTCGTGCCGCGCGCGATCGGGATGCTCACGCTCGGCTGGAACCCCCACTACTTCGTCAACCCGCCCGCCTACACCGACCTGCTGCGGCTCGTCTTCGCCGCCTGGTTCGGCGGCCGTGCGGGGGTCTCGCACACGTTCGCCACCAACCCCACGGCGGTCTTCACGCTGGCGCGTGTGTGCGCCGCGCTGCTCGGCACGCTCGCGGTGTGGCTGCTCTACATCGCCGGCGCGCGCCTGTTCGACCGCGGCGTCGCGCTGCTCGCCGCGGCCCTGGAGGCGGTCGCATTCCTACCGGTCTTTTACTCCCACCTGGCGCTCAACGACGTCCCCACGCTCGCGCCGCTGACGCTCTCGCTGCTCGGCACAGCCGGCGTGCTGCGCAAAGGCCGGGCGCGCGACTACCTGGTCGCGGGGATCGGCCTCGGCTTCGGCTGCGCGACGAAGTACACCGCCGGGATCGCGCTGCTGCCGCTGCTCGCCGCCGCCGCCTCGCAGTACCTGGCGCCGTCCCCGCGGCGCAGGACGGTTGGGCGGGGGCGAGGTGTCGCGGGGGGCGGGGGCACGGGCGGCGCCGAGGCTGGGGGCGCTGGAGCGGCGGCGCAGGGGGCTCCACCGCGGGCTGTGCCGGCTGGGCGGCCGGTGTTGGTGGGTCTCGCGCTCGCCGCCGCCGCCGCGCTCGCCGCCTTCCTGATCGCCGACCCCTACTCGGTGCTCGACTTCCACGCCTTCGAGCAGGGCCTCGCCCACCAGTCCTCGCTCTCCGGCGAAGCCCAGGGCAAGCTCGGCGCGCCGCGCGAGGGCGGGCTCGTCTACTACCTGTGGTCGCTCACCTGGGGCCTCGGCTGGGTCCCCGCCATCGCCGCGCTCGCCGGCGCCATGATGGTTTGGCGGCGCGAGCGCAAGCTTGGCTGGTTGCTCGTCCCGGCGCCGCTGCTCTACCTGCTCTTCATGGGCTCTGAGGGCCGCTACTTCGGGCGCTGGCTGCTGCCGATCTTCCCGATCCTCTGCTTGCTGGCCGCCTTCGCCGCGCTGCAGGCCGCACGCCTCGTGGCGCGAGCCGCCTGGGCCATTCGTGCGCATGACGCCCAACCCGCGCAGCCGGCTCGGCCGGCGGAGCCCATCCCAATCAACGCACCCGACCGGCGCAACCGAAGCCGGGAGACACCCGCCTTCGGCGGGAATCCCCGTTTCGGCCAGCCGCGCCCAGGGATCGCGCTGGTCGCGTCCACGACCCTCGCCGTGATCGCGCTGTGTGCGCAGGGAGTCCTCTACAGCGTCCACTCCGGCCTGATTCTCTCGCGCGCCGACACGCGCTCGCTCGCGCGCTTGTGGATGGTCGCGCACGTGCCCGTCGGCGCGAAGGTGGTGGTCGAGCCGGTCGTGCCCGACGAGTGGGTGCAGGATGTCGGGCACCCCACGCTCACGGTGCCCGACGGAGACCGCTGGATGAAGTACCGGTCGCTGCTTTCGCGCATCACCCCCTCGGGCGCGCTTTCGTACAGCGAAGGCCACGTCGTCAGCCTCGAAAACTACGAGCTCACGCTCGCCCCCTCGCTGGTCCCCTACTACGAGCGCGAAGGCTACTGCTGGGTGGTGAGCGGCTCCGCGGAGTCCGGCCGCGCGTTCGCCGACCCTTCCCGTGCGCCGCTCGCCGTCGCCTACTACCGTGCGCTTTCGCGGGCGGGAACGGTCGTCTACCACGCCTCCCCTTACAGCGCGGGCGCACGCTCGGTCGCGTTCAACTTCGACTGGTCCTTCGACTACTACCCGCTCTCCTACGCCCGCCCCGGCCCCGAAGTGACGATCTACCGGCTGCGCGGCGGGCGCTGCGCGCGAGGGTGAGGCCGCCGTCCTTGTCGCGCGGGGATGGTCACCTGCGCGTATGAGTCAACTTTCACGTTCGACACTTCGGCCCGCGCGCGCCGGTTATCCTGGACAGTTGGGATGACCGTAGTCACCGACACCGACCAGCTGCACCTCGCCCGCGCGATCGAGCTCGCGGGGCGCGGCGTCGGCACGGTCAAGCCCAACCCGGTCGTCGGCGCCGTTGTAGCGCGCGATGGCGAGGTTTTGGGGGAGGGGTGGCACGAACGCTTCGGCGCCGCCCACGCCGAGGTCAACGCGATCGAGGCCTGTGGGCTCGCCGACCTCTCCGGCGCCACGCTGTACGTGTCGCTCGAGCCCTGCTGCCACGAGGGCAAGACGCCCCCCTGCACGGAGGCGATCGTGCAGGCCGGCATCGCGCGGGTGGTGGTCGGCTCCGACGACCCCACGGAGAAGGCCGCCGGTCGCG
>CAYNGQ010000305.1:0-2733 GCA_964396735.1 uncultured Solirubrobacteraceae bacterium
TATGGCTTGGTGTGGTCGCTTGGCAGCGTCGCCGGCAGTGTGGCTTCGATCGACGCGAGCTGCAGCTTCTCTTCAGCGGAAGGGTTGGCCTTCACGATCAGCGCCGCAGCTGCCGCGGGGTTCGCGCGGACGGCGTGCTCACCGCGGGTGAGCGCCTGCAGGAACGCGCGCAGGTCCTGGCCGTCGGTGCGCGCCTGTTCTTCGCGGACGACGAGCACGAGCTCGTTGTAGGTCGGCACGCCGGCCTGGTCGATCGGGATCGTGACGGGGTGCTTGTGCAGCAACTGCAGCTGGATCGCCTCGTAGTTCCAGTAGCCGCCGAGCGTCGCTGAGACCTTGCCGGAGAGCATCGCGGGGACGAGGTTGAAACCGACGTTGACTTCGCGAACGCTCGACGGGTTGACCCCGGCGCTCTGCAGGGCGGCCTTCAGCTCGGCCGCCTGGTAGGGGATGCCTGCGGTCCCGACGGTCTTGCCGGCGAGGTCGGCGACGCTCTTGATGTGGGAGGAGGGCAGCGCGATGATCGAGGTCAGCGGACGCTGCACGAGCGCGCCGATCGACACCAGCTTCAGCCCCTGATCGCGCGCCAGCAGCAGCTCCGGCTCGTAGGAGATCGCCATGTCGACCCGGCCGGCGGCGAGCAGCTTCAGCGGTTCGGCCGATTCGGAGGGGACCACCGGCTGCACGTCGAGCCCCGCCGCGCGGAAGTCGCCATGGGCGATCGCCGCGTACAGCGGCGCGTGGTCGGCGTTTGGAAACCAGTCGAGCATCACCGTGAAGCGCTTCGCGCCCGCCGGCGCCGTCGTCACGTTCTGCGCGGTGCCGCAGGCGGTGAACGTGAGCGCGCCGAGGGCGAGCAGGGCGGCGAGCAGACGGGGGACGGGCATTCTCAACGTGGTTCTCCTGTCGGTGGTGGGGTGTTATGTGTTACTTTTTGGACCCCAACCCTTCATTTTGTAAAGTGGTGGGGGGTGTTGTTTGTTTACTTTTCCGGGCCCCAACCCTTCATTTTGTGAAGTGGTTGGGCTGCGTTTGAAGGCTTCTCATCCCAGCTCCCCCTTCGATCGCGCGACCCAGGGGGCAAGCCTCCGCTCGGCGAGCGTCAGCGTGTGAAAGCAGGCGATCGCGAACACGAACAGCACCGCCGTGGCGGCGTACTCGCGCGGGGTCTGCAGGCTGTTGAGATCGCTCATGATCTCTCGCCCCAGGCCCGAGTAGGGACCGGTGGTGGCAGTCGAGGTCTCGGCGATGAAGGCGCCGATCACCCCCACCGCGAGCGCGATCCGCGCGCCGCTGAGCGCCGCCGGCAGCGCGGCCGGGAGCTCGGCGAAGCGGAACGCCTGCCAGCGCGAGGCGTCGAGCGTGCGCAGCAGCTTCAGCTGGTCGGGGTCGACCGAGGCCAGGCCGTCCACCGTGGTGACGACCACGGGGAAGAAGCAGATCAGCGCGATCACGACCAGCTTCGGGAAGATGCCGAAGCCCCACCAGAACACAAGCGGCGCGGCGATCACCGCGATCGGCACCGCCTGCGAGCCGACCGCGTGCGGGTAGACGGCGCGGCGCAGCCACTTGGAGAAGTGGATCGCCACCGCCAGCGCGAAGCCGGCAAGCAGCGCCAGGCCGAGGCCGAGCACGACCTCCTCGGCGGTGATCTTGAAGTTCTGCCACAACAGCTCCGCGTTGTCCCACAGCGCCGCCGCGATTTCGTGGGGGGCCGGCAGCACCGCGGGGTCGACGCCGCCGAGGTCCACATACAGCTCCCACACGCCCAGCACCACCCCGGCGAGGAGGAGGGGGGGGAGGAGGAGGGCGACGCGGCGTCTCATTGAGCCCCCAGCCCCAACGCGATCAACGCCTGCTCGCGCAGCGCCGTCACCGCGGCGTCGGTGCGCGCCCGCGGGCGCGGCAGCCCGATCTCGAGCTCCGCGACCGTGCGGCCGGGGCGGGGCGAGAGCACGACGACGCGATCGGCCAGCAGCACCGCCTCCTCGACGTCGTGCGTGACGAGCACGACGGTGCGCTGGCCGATCTTCGATCGGTCGCGCTGCAGCGCCCTTGCCAGCCAGCCCTGCATCTCCGCGCGCGTGATCGCGTCGAGCGCGCCGAACGGCTCGTCGAGGCAGAGCACGGGCTTGCCGGAGAGCAGCGTGCGCACGAACGCCACGCGCTGGCGCATTCCGCCCGAGAGCTCGTATGGGTGCGCCGCCTCGAAGCCCGCCAGGCCGAGCTCGGCAAACAGCTCCCGCGCGCGCTCGCGCGCCTGCGCGCGCGGCCGGCGCGCGATTCGCAGCGCCAGCGCTGCGTTGTCCACTGCGCTCAGCCACGGCAACAGCAGGTCGTGCTGGGGCATCAGCACCGCTGGCTGGCTGCGCACGCTGCCCGCGTCCGGCTGCTGCAATCCGCAGATCAGCTCCAGCAGCGTGGTCTTGCCGCAGCCGCTGGGGCCGACCACGGCCACCAGCTCCCCGGCTGCGGCGTGCAGTGAGACGTCGGCGAGGGCAGGCACCTGTCCGCCCACCCCGACGCGCGGTGAGACATCCGTGAGGGCCGCCGCCGATCCCCCCGCTGGTGGGTGGGTCGTGGTTCTATCGCGGCCCCCGTTGCGCGCCGGGTAGACGCGGCTCACGCCGCTGACCGCGACGGCATCCGGCAGCCCGGCCCGCTCAAGCGGCTGCGGTTCGGCTCTGAGTCCTATCGACACTCACGCCACTCCCTCCGCGGGCATTACCCCAC
>CAYNGQ010000306.1:0-2642 GCA_964396735.1 uncultured Solirubrobacteraceae bacterium
CTGCCCTCCCAGAAGATCGTCGCGTCGCCGCTGATGGCGGAGGTGATCCGCGAGATGGGCTTCCGCAAGGGCGATGACTTCTACATTGCGCTCGGCGCGGCCAAGATCTCGCCGCAGATCGTCATCAACAAGCTGATGCAGCGGCTCAAGGAGGGCGAGGCCGCCGAGTCGCAGCAGACCGCCGCCGCTGACCTGATGTCGACCGGCCGTCGCCGCTCGCGCTCTACAACCTCATCGAACCGCTACGGCATCAACGTCGACGGGATCGACGAGGTGATGCTGCGGATGGCCAAGTGCTGTCATCCGGTGCCCGGCGATGAGATCGTCGGCTACATCTCACTCGGCCGCGGCATCACGATCCACCGCGAGGACTGTCCCAACGCGACCGTGCTGCGCAAGAACCCCGAACGCTTCACCGAGGTGTACTGGGAGGGGGAGCAGTCGAGCGGGTTCGTCGTCGAAGTCCAGATCGACGCGTGGGATCGCCACCGGCTGCTGGAGGATCTCTCGCGGGTCTTCTCCGAGGCGGGCGCCAACATCGTCGAAGCGCGCTGCCTCTCCAACCCGCCGATGGTCAAGAACCGCTTCGTGATCGAGGTCGCCGACACGCACGCGCTGAAGGGCGCGATCAACCGTCTGCGCAACACCGAGTCGGTGTTCGACGCCTATCGTGTGACGCCCGGGCCGGCGGGGTAGCGATCTCCGCTGGCGGCCCTTCCCAGCCTCGGGGATATATCTATCTCTTTCGGCCCCAACCAGGCTAGGTGGGACTCAGCCTCATACTCTCACGCCACGACGTTGAGCGCCCGCGGCATGATCGAGTAACGCGCCTCGGCCACCTCGCCGAGGTAGTCGCCGTCTACCTGCAGCGGCAGCGGCTCGCCGTCGGCGGTGCGGACGGTCAGCTCGGTGGCGGGCGCGAGGGCGGTGATCTGGCGGTGGCGCGTGAGGCGCGCGCGCCGCGAGAAGGCACGCCAGGCGATGAACGGCATGTCGATCGGCCGCGCGCGGTGCAGCACGCAGGTGGAGAGCGTGCCGGAGTCGAGCTCCGCGTCCTCGGCGATCTCGATCGGGCGGTTGCGGAAGTAGGTGAAGGGGGTGCCGTTCTGAATCACGGCGGTGACGCCCAAGTGCTCCTCGCCGGCGAGGCGGGTGATGAGGCGCGGGGGGCGCAGCAGGTAGCGCCGGGCGAACGTGGTGATGGCGACCCACGTGAAGAACCACGGCCCCCAGCGGGCCTTGCGCCGTGGGTTGGCGTCCACGCGCTCCACGACGGAGGCGTCGAGGCCGAGCCCGGAGGCGAACGTGAAGCAGCGCCCGTTGACCACGCCGAGGTCCACCTTGTGGATGCGCCAGTCGTCGGCCATCGCCAGCAGATGCTCGGTCGCGTCGATCAGCGACCCGGGGATGCCGAGCATCTTGCCGAACACGTTGGCCGAGCCGCCCGGCAGGCAGGTGAGCGGGGTGGCGGAGCCGAGCAGGCCGTTGGCGGCCTCGTTGACGGTGCCGTCGCCGCCGAAGGCGACCACCACGTCGTAGCCCTCGTGGGCGGCCTCGCGGCAGAGCTCGGTCGCATGACCGCGGGACTCGGTGTCGCGGGCGTCGACCTCGAAGCGGCTGCGCAGGGCGTCGACGACGAGGTGGCGCAGGCTGTCGGAGACCGTCGAGGCATAGGGGTTGACGACGATCAGCATGCGCTTCTTCGGCGGGGACTCCCCGAGGTCGAAGGAGTCCTCGCCTCGCTCGGGATCGCGGTGCTCAGGGCGGCCTGGCCGTAGTCCGTCTCGCTCCGGGTGCCGCTGCGCGGCGGGGGGAATCGTGGGCATCGACCTGCGTACACCGTCCGTGCGGGAGCGTTACCGTGACAGGACGTCACCGTAGTCTCGCGGCTTGCGCCCTTGCGACGGGCGCCTGGCGATCGCGGAATGGCGGCCGGCGCGATCTAATGCTTTCCCGCCGCGCGTTCGATATACTGCCCACAGCAGTACACATCAAGAGGGGTGGAGGGACTGGCCCGACGAAGCCCCGGCAACCACCGCGTCCCAACGCGGAAGGTGCCAATTCCAGACAGATGTGTGGCGGGCTTCCACGTTTTTCGCCACACGGGACAACGGCGAAGACGATGAAGGAGGCCAAATGGCTGCCAGCAACCTGAAGTGTCGAGAGTGCAAGGCGGAGTACCCGCTGGAGGCGTTGTACGTGTGCGAGCGGTGCTTCGGCCCGCTGGAGGTCGCCTACGATCACAGCCGCCTGACCGACGGCGGCGTGGGTGAGCTGCGCCGCCGCATCCAGGGGGGCCCGCAGAACATCTGGCGCTACGCCGACTTCCTGCCGACCACGGCCTACGGCCGCGGTGCCCCGGGTGGACCGCCTGGGTTCAATGGGGGAGGGGGCTCGCTGCGCACCGGGCTGCCGGCGGGCTGCACGCCGCTGATCCGTGCCGACCGTCTCGCGCAGCGGCTGGGCTTGAGAGAGGTGTGGGTCAAGAACGACGCGGCCAACCCCACGCACTCCTTCAAGGACCGCGTGGTGTCGGTGGCAGCGGCGCGAGCGCGGGAGCTGGGCTACCAGACGATCGCCTGCGCCTCCACGGGCAACCTCGCCAACTCCGTGGCCGCCCACGGCGCGGCGCTGGGCCTCGA
>CAYNGQ010000307.1:0-1818 GCA_964396735.1 uncultured Solirubrobacteraceae bacterium
TCGCCCCGCGCGGCGCATCCGGATCGAAGCGCATCAGGTCCACCGACAGCTCGGCCCTGTTGGCGGTGGTCCACAGGTTCGCGAAGGCGGCAGGGGTACCCTGCGAACGTACCACGGCCACCGGGAACTGGCGCACGTACTCTGGGGTGAAGGCGCCTACCGAGAAGCGCTTCTCGCCGGTGGACTTGCTCGCGAGCCACGCGCTCGAGATGCGCTCCAGCACCGGCACGATGGCATCGACTCCCGCAGGGGCCACGACCTCGAAACTCGCCCCGTCGCGCTGCGCGCGCCGGTGCGACTGGCGCAGGTCGGCGCGCGCAGCGCCCTCGAGGGAGAAGCTCTCGAGCGGCACCCGCGCCTCCTCCCCGATCTTGAGTGCGGCGAGCCCGAGGTCGACGTACAGCGACAGGCGCTCGCCGCACACCTGGTAGAACACGGTCTGGCCGCCGTGGTGATCGGAGATTTCGCGCAGCCGCCATACCAGCTCCTCGGCGCCGTTTTGCGCGCCGACCGGGTCCCCGAGCGCGATCCAGCTGCGCCCGGCGATCTGATACATGAGGAAAGCGTCGCCGGCATCGCTGAACAGCAGGCGCTTGTCGCCGGTGAGCGCAGCGTTGGCGAGCGTCAGGTCGGAGTGCGCGATCAGCGTGCGGGCGCGCTCCAGATCCGCGCTATTGGCCACCGCCGGTTCCGGGCGCGCCGGCCGCAGCATGTTCCACAGGACATAGGCCGCCCCGAGCACCACCACCGCCAGCGACGCGCGCAGCATGCGCGGCGCATTGCCATCGAGCGCGAACGTCCACCACAGCTCATGGCGGTACTCGAGGTGACGGTAGGAGATCACCCCGATCCACAGCGCCATCGCGATCACGCCGGCGATAGCCACCACCCACACCGGCGTGAAGCGCTCCGAGACGATCGCGGTCGGGCGATAGAAGGCGCGCCGTCCGAGCACCAGCACACCGAGCACCAGCGCGAGCAGCGTCGCCTCCTCGAAGTCGAGGCCCTTGAGGAGTGAGGCGGCGATGCCGGCGAGCAGCAGCCACACGGAGATGTGGTAGGCCGCCTGCACGCGGCGGAACAGGGCGCGCGCCAGCACCAATAGACCCAGGCCTGCGATGCTGCCCGCCAGGTGCGAGGCCTCCACCACCGCGAGCGGCAGGAAGCGGTCGAGCACCGCCAGGCGCTCATCGACCGCGGGCGTCGCTCCTGAGAACAAAAGCAGTGCGCCGGCGAGGAAGGTGAGGGCGCCGGCGAGCTGCGGCACGACCGGAATGATGTAGACGCTCGCCAGCTGCTGCGCCCAGGCGAAACGCGCCCCCTGGGCGGCGAGCTCCTTGCCCCCGAAGAGCAGCGTCCCGGCGACCAGGGGCACCAGGTAGTAGATCGCCCGATAGGCGAGAAGCGAGCCAAGCATGGCATCCGGAGGCACGTTCGGCACGGTGAGGAGCACCACGGCCTCGAACACCCCGACTCCTCCGGGTACGTGACTGATGATCCCGGCGATGACTGCGGCGGCGTACACGCCGAGGAAGGTGACGAAGGGCACGTGAGCATCGGCGGGCAGCAGCGCCCACAGCACGGCGCTCGAGAGGGACAGGTCGAGCACCGAGAGCACCAGCTGTGTGAGCCCGATCGCCGCCCCCGGCGGCCGTAGCGCCCAGCCGCGGATCTCAAAGGGCCGGCGCGCAAAGCATGCCCAGCCGGCGTAAGCGGCCGCGGCACACAGCAGCACCGCGCCCACCAGCAGCGACCAGTTGTGATGCAGATGCAGTGCGGTGGCCGCGTGCGCCGGGGTCAGCAGGAGCGATAGCCCGG
>CAYNGQ010000308.1:0-1706 GCA_964396735.1 uncultured Solirubrobacteraceae bacterium
GGCGCGAAGCTCGGTGACAGCTCCAGGCAGCGCGTGAGCAGCTTTTCGGCGTCGTCGAAGCGGCGCAGGCGGGCGGCAACTTCCGCGAACATGCGGATCGCCGCCACGTCGGTCGGATACTGCTTGAGGTGAGTGCGCAGCAGCGCCTCGGCGTGGGGAATCTCGTTTTCGCACAGCGCTGCAGCCGCGGCCAGCAGCCGCGGGTCGCGGGTGGCGGCCTTGATCTGCTGTGCATACGCAGCATCGGCCCCGGCCGCATCCCCGCTGCTCGTGAGCTCATCGCCCAGAGCGCGCCAGGCGTCCACCATGTCCGGCTTGAGGGTGACCGTGCGTCGCAGGGAAGCCACGGCGGCCTCGGATTGGCCGGCGTCGCTGAGGGCCAAAGCCTGCTCGTATTGAGCGGCCGCCCAATTAGGTTGCGTGCGGGCCAGGGGCTCGAGTGTGCCCAGGGCGGCCTCGGTGCGACCGCCGCGCCGCTGTGCAATGCCGAGCAACAACGTCGCCGCGGGGTGTTGTGGCACGACTTTGAGGATCTCGGAAGCCTGTTCTGCGGCCATCACAGGGTCACGGTCCAGCAGCCGCGCAGTATGTTGCAGCGCGACCTCGATAGTGCCGACTGGCTCCGCCCCCGCGCTCACCTTGTTATCCACCCCGTCTGGTCATGCTTCGCCAAGTTGCCATCAAAAGCCGCAGCTATCCACTTGTCAAATTTACGGCGCCTCAGCGAGTAGCCAGACTAGCCGCCGGCGGTATGTTGCGCTTGAACGACCACGACATCGAGCGGCCTTGCGAACCCGCCCATCCGGCTCCCAATCTCGGGCGCTAACTTGGCTTCCCATGGGCTATCCATGGGCCAGCCGCGGGTTGAGCCGGCGGACAGTCCCTTGTAACGACTCACTTTTATTGACGACCTCCCCGTGGACGGTTGGGCTAAGATTCCAAGACGTGTGGACCAATGGAAGGGGAATGCGATGACCTCCCGCAGAGTGAGTCAAGTCGTGCCGGGCAGCACACTTACCTATGCGATGTCGCTCCGTGTGCGCCATCCGAATCTCGACCCGGCGCTGCTGACCGAAATGCTGCACCTCGAGCCCTTGCATAGCTGGCGTGCCGGTGAGCCGCGCCGCTCTGCCACGGGCGCCGGGCTCGGTGGCGAGCACCGGGATTCCTATTGGTCCGCGCCGTTGCCCGGGCAGGCGGTGGGGGCCGCAGCCTTTCCGCTGGAGCTGTTCCTCGGCTCGCAACTCACCCAGTTGAACCGGCATCGCGAATTCCTCGCCCGCCTGCAACATGAGGGCGCGCAGATCTCGCTCCTCATCGAAGTCACGCCTGTCGAGAACGGAGTGCTCACTTTGAGCACCAGCACTGCGCGCAAGCTCGCAGATCTCAACATCGAAGTTGAGTTTCAATTCGTCAGTGAATGACCGCAGCGTGACACCTGCGTAAAAAGTTGTCTGCGCCCAGAGACGTTTTGCGCTACCCGACCAACTGAGGTTAACTACACCTCGACAAGGGCAAACCCATCGCAAGATGGGGACGCAAAGCCTCCGATCTCGCGCCGCCAAAAATGGTACGGGCGAGACAGCGGGGTTGCCGGAGCCGAAGCCGCCATCGAGCGGATGAGCGCCGTCGAGTGAGTGCAGGAGTTCGGTTTCGCACCCGAAATCCGCAGCTCGCGTTTGCCTGCCCTTGCGAAGTGGTTCAAC
>CAYNGQ010000309.1:0-3747 GCA_964396735.1 uncultured Solirubrobacteraceae bacterium
TTCGGCAGTGTCAGCGTCCCGACCAGGAAGATCTGCCAGATCAGCGAAACCCACGCGATTGGCTTACCCCAGCGGCCGAGTGTAAAGCCGCCGAACTGCCGCGGCAGCGTGCCGCGATAGGACATGAAGAGGTAGGTCCCGGCGATCAGCGCGTACACGAGGTTGAAGCCCACCGAGGCGGTGCCCAGGATGTATTCGAGCACTTTCGCCGAGATCAACGCGGGCACCGTGAACATCGCGATCCCGAAGACCGCGGTGCCGAGCAGTGCCGTGTAGGGGGTTTTGAAGCGGACGTGCACTTTGCCGAAGAAGGTGCCGAACGGCGCCATGTTGTCGCGCCCGAGGCTGAACAGCAGGCGCGCGGCGCCGGCCTGGATCAGCAGCACGACCGAGACGAACGAGATCAGAAAGAGGATGTCGACCAGCTCCCTCCCGGTCGTGCCCCACTGGTACTGGATGATCGAAAGCACCGGGGTGCTTTCCCCCAGGGTCTTGGAGATTCCGGGGCTGGCGTAGGAGAAGCCGATCAGCAGGATGAAGCCGCTGACCGCCACCGCGAGCACCGAGGCGATGATCGTCCGCTGCGTGACGGTGGTCGCGTTGCGGGTCTCCTCGGCGAGGTCCGCGGGCAGCTCCCAGCCGGCGAAGGTGTAGGCGCCGAGCAGGAAGGCGAGCAGGAACGCCCCGATGTAGGCGCCGTGCGCACCGGGCTGCTGGTGGAAGAGGAAGGAGGCCGGATGCGGGTGCTCGATGATCGCGTACACCAGCAACGCGATCGCCACGCCGACGCCGCCGATGATCTCGGTGACGACCGCCGCGTTGTTGAAGGTGGTGGCGATGCGAATTCCCGCGATGTTGATCAGCATCACGATCAGCGTCAGCGCGGCCGCGCCGAGGATCGTTGCGTTGCGTGTCGTTTCGATCCCGAACTCCGAGAGGAAGTAAGGGGTTACCCCGTACGCCGTCCCTGCCGCTCCCACGCCAAAGCCGATCAACCCGCAGACTGCCACGAACCAGCCAAAGTTTGGGTTGGTGAGGCGGCTGGCCCACTGGTAGGCGTAGCCCGCGATCGGGATCCGCCCGGCGAGGTCGGCGAAGATCACCGCGATCAGCAGGCAGCCAAACGCCGAGATGATCCACGTCCACAGCCCCCCGGTGCCGGCTTGTGTCAGCACAAACGGCAGCGTCAGCAGTACGCCGGTCGTGATCGACACGCCCGAGAACGAGGCCGCGAACGATGAGAACCACCCCATCTCGCGGTCGAGCTGCTGCTCGTAGCCGAAGTGCTCGAGGATCTCGTCCTGCTGCCTCTCGGAGGCGTATGCCTCCGATGTGCCGGCCTCAGCGCTGTATGCCTCTGTGCTCATGCCTTTCTCCCCACAATCGCAGTGCTCATCTCCCACTACCCCTCTCCTCTGGTGGTGTTTGTGTGCTCACTTGGCCGGACAGCGACGTCCGCCCCGGCAACAGCTCGCCGGCTTCCGCCAAGCTGCGCGCCTCCCCGAACACGACCCACTCGGCGGCGAGCTGCCCCACGATCGGCGAGACCTGGATTCCGTAGCCGCCGACGCCGCAGGCGGCGATCACCGTTGCGTCTCCCGGGCAGGGCCCGACCTGCGGGCGCCCGTCGGGGCTCACCGGGTACAGCCCCGCCCAGCCGCGACCGAGGCGAATGTCCGCCAGTGAGGGCAGGCGGTGCGGCAGCAGCTCGGCTAGCTGCTCGAGGTAGGGCTGCTCCACGCCCTCGAACCAGTCGTCGGGGTCGACGACCGGGTGGACCGTCTCCTCGCTGTGCAGGCCGCCGAGGAACATGTCGAAGGTCTCGTGACGGAAGTACAGCCCCGAGCGCCCTTCGGCGGGTGCGTAGTCCATCACCTCGGGCATCATGTAGTCGAGCTTGCGTGGCAGGTGCATGCTCACCGCCTCGTGGCGCTGGGGCAGGATCGGCGTGGCCACACCCAGCTGCGCGCCCACCTCCCCAGCCCATGCGCCGGCGGCGTTGACGACGTACTCGCAGGTGAGCTCGCCGCCCGAGGTCCGCAGGCGGTGGCGCCCGTCGGGGAGCAACTCGTGACCGGTCAGCTTGGTGTGCTGCAGCAGACGCGCACCCTTCGCCGTGGCGAGCTCGGCGAGCAGCCCGCAGTAGAGGTGCCCGTCGACGAAGCCATCGCTGGGACCGTGCAGGCCGGCGCTGATGTCATCGCAGCGGACGTCGGGGAAGCGCTCGGCGATCCCTTTGGCGTCGAGCACCACGGCATCCTCGATCCCCAGCTCGCGCTGCACCGAGACGCTGCGTTCGAAGCGGGTGGCGTCCTCCTCGGTGTGGCCGATGCGCAGGTAGCCGTTGCGCGTGAAGCGCAGCCCGTGGTCGCGCTCGAGCTCCTCGAAGGAGCGCTTGCTGGGCACGCGCAGGGCGATGTCGAACGGGTCGATGTACTGGGTCTCGACGACTCCCACCGAGCGCCCCGAGGAGCCGCCGGCGAGGTGCGCACGCTCGAGCACGACGACCTCCTCCACGCCCAGGTCGGTGAGCGCGCGGGCGGTGCTGAGGCCGACGGCCCCGGCTCCCACAATGGCCACTGAGATCTTCTTGTTCATTCGCCACGCCACAGCTTCTCGCCGCGGCGGCTCAACCACCGACGACAGTCAGGCTCTGCTCTCGCATGTACTGCTGGAGGTAGTGGAGTCCACCGGCTCCGCGTCCCGTACTTCCGGAACCCTCCCAACCTCCGAATGACTGTATACCAGGCCAGGCCCCCGTGGTGGCGCCGGCCTCGCGGTTGACGTAGATCACCCCTGCCTTGATCTCCCGCTCGAAGCGCTCGATCTCCGCCGGGTCCTCGGCATAAAGGCCGGCCGTCAGCGCAAATACCAGCCCATTGGCAAGTTCGAGCGCCTCGTTGAGCGAGGCGACCGGATGAATCGCAACGAACGGCGTGAACAGCTCCTCGCGCAGCAGCCGCGAGTCGCCCGGTATCTCCGCGACCGTCGGCTCGGCATAGTTGCCGTGCCGCAGCTCCCCCTCGACGAGGGCACCGCCCCCGTGCACCGCCCAGCCGGCCTCGCGGCACTCGCGCGCGGCATCGAGCAGACGCCGCACGGATTCCGGGGAGATCACCGGCCCCACCTTCGTCGCCGGGTCGAGCGGACTGGCGACACGCACCTCACGGCGGCGCTCCTGAAGCAGCGCCGCGAACTCGTCGTGAACCTCGCGTGCGACCAGCACGCGCGAGCAGCCCGAGCAGCGCTGCCCGCTGAAGCCGAAGGCCGAGCGCGCCACCCCGAGCGCCGCCTTGCCCAGGTCGGCGGTGGCGGTGACGATCGCCGGGTTCTTGCCGCCCATCTCGCAGATCGCCGGGCGTGGGTAGGCGCGGGAGAAGCCGCGGAAGACCCGCATCCCCGTGGCGTGCGAGCCGGTGAAGGTGAGCCCGTCGAGGTCGCGGTGGCCGTACAGCGCCTCCCCCAGCCGCTCGTCGGGCATCGTCAGCAGCTGCAGCGCGCCCGCGGGGACGCCCGCCTTGCGGAACAGCTCATACACCGCGAGGCCGCTGAGGTAGCCGTACGGCGAGGGCTTGGCGAGCACCGTGTTGCCCGCGATCAGCGCGGCCGCGATCGGCCCCAGCAGCAACGCCATCGGGAAGTTGAAGGGACCGATCACCGCCCACACGCCGTACGGGCGCATGATGCTCCAGCTGCGCTCGGGGACGTCGGTGGGACCCATCTCGGTGGCGAAGCCCCCGTGGGTGG
>CAYNGQ010000310.1:0-1716 GCA_964396735.1 uncultured Solirubrobacteraceae bacterium
CTATACGGGCTCCGGCTACAACGAGGCCACCGCCGGCTCGGAGGGCATGGAGCTGAAGCTGCGGCTGGTCACCGACATGAACCTCGGGTTCGAGGGGCCCCGCGCCCGGGCGCGCACGATCCTGCGCGAAGGGGAGGCCGCGTTCGCGGCGCTCGGCTGGTCCGAGCACCCGCTGCCCACCACCTACGAGGAGGCCAACCAGTGGCTCGTGCGCACCGCCCACCACTGGCAGGAGTGGCTCAAGCAGGGCACCTTCCCCGACCACCCCTGGCGCACCTACCTGCAGCGCAGCGCGCTGACGCTGAAGGGGTTGAGCTACGCCCCCACCGGCGCGATGGTGGCGGCGGCCACCACCTCGCTGCCCGAGACGCTCGGCGGCGAACGCAACTGGGACTACCGCTACACGTGGATCCGCGACTCCACCTTCATGCTGTGGGCGCTCTACACCCTGGGCTTCGATTGGGAGGCCAACGACTTCTTCTACTTCGTCGCCGACCTCGCCGAGGCCGAGGAGGGGGAGCTGCAGATCATGTATGGGATCGGCGGGGAGAGCCGCCTGGACGAGCAGGAGCTCGACCATCTCTCCGGCTACGCCGGCTCGCGGCCGGTGCGGATCGGCAACGGCGCCTATCGCCAGCGCCAGCACGACGTATGGGGCGCGGTGCTCGACTCGATCTACCTGCACACCCGCTCTCGCGACCAGCTCCCGGACCGGCTGTGGCCGATCATCAAGCGCCAAGTTGCCGGCGCCCTGGATCACTGGCGCGAGCCCGACCACGGGATCTGGGAGGTCCGCGGCGAGCCCCAGCACTTCACCTCCTCGAAGCTCATGTGCTGGGTCGCAGCCGACCGTGGGGCCCGTCTCGCGCAGCTGCGCGACGACCGCGAGTGGGCCGAGCGCTGGCACGCGGCGGCGGCGGAGATCCACGCCGACATCTGCGCGCATGGGGTGGACGAGCGCGGGGTCTTCACCCAGCACTACGACACGACCACGCTCGACGCCTCGCTGCTGCTGATGCCGCTGGTGCGCTTCCTCCCTGCCGAGGACCCTCGCGTCGTGGCGACCGTCCGGGCGATCGCGGAGGAGCTCACCGAGGATGGGCTGGTGCTGCGCTACCGCGTCGCCGACACAGACGACGGGCTCACCGGCGAGGAGGGCACGTTCACGATCTGCTCCTTCTGGCTGGTCTCGGCGCTGTGTGAGATCGGCGAGCTGCAGCGCGCCCGGGCGCTGTGCGAGAAGCTCATCTCCCACGCCTCCGCGCTGGGGCTGTATGCCGAGGAGATCGATCCCCGCACCGGCCGTCACCTGGGCAACTTTCCCCAGGCCTTCACCCATCTGGCGCTGATCAACGCGGTCATGCACGTGATCCGCGCAGAGCACGGCGAGCAGGATCCGACCTCGGCGATCGCTACGGTGCTGCGATGAGCAACGGTTCCACGTACCTGCGCCTGGAGGTGATCAGCGGCAACGCGACCGGCGACATGATCGTCGTCGAGGACGAGCTGGTCATCGGGCGTCACGCCGAGGGGCCCGGCCGGCTCTCCGAGGACGAGGAGATATCACGCCAGCACGCCCGCATCTCGCGCGAGGCGACCGGTGACTATGCGATCGAGGATCTCGGCTCCTCCAACGGCACGTTCATCAACGGCCTGCGGATCCAGAGCCCTCGTCTGCTGGCGCTCGGCGACTCGATCGAGGCTGGCGCGACGACG
>CAYNGQ010000311.1:0-3492 GCA_964396735.1 uncultured Solirubrobacteraceae bacterium
CGGCCTGCTCGCCGAAGAGATCCGTCTCCGTCTCGTCCTTGAAGGTCGTCTCGATCACGCCGCCACGGGTGCAGCCGATCCCCTTCGCGTACGCCAGCGCCAGCGCGCGGGCGTTGCCGGTGGCATCCTGGGCGACTGCGATCAGCCCGGGCACGCCGCTGCCTTCGGTGAACTGGCGGCGCACGAGGTGGCCGGGGCCCTTGGGGGCGACCATCGCCACGTCCACGCCCGGAGGTGGGACAACCTCGCCGTAGTGGATCGAGAAGCCGTGGCCGAACAGCAGCATGTTGCCGGGCGCGATCCCATCGGCGATCTCCGCCTCCCACACCTGGTGGTGGAGCTCGTCGGGCAGCAGGATCATCACCAGGTCGCCGCGGCTGGCCGCCTCGACGACGCTCAGCACCTCGAAGCCCTGCTCGCGCGCCTTGGCGACCGAGGGCGAGCTCTCGCGCAGGCCGACCACCACCTGCACGCCGGAGTCCTTGAGGTTGAGCGCATGGGCGTGGCCCTGGGAGCCGTAGCCGATGATCGCGACGGTCTTGCCGTCGAGCAGGGAGAGGTCAGCGTCGTCGTCGTAGAGCATGGCGGCAGGCTATCCGAAAGCCACAGCCACCAGCGAGCGGCCGGGGATCTCCAGCGTGCCGTCGGGCGCCGTGTAGGGAGCCAGGCGTCCCGCCAGCGAGGCCTCGATCGCCTCGATCTCGGCCCCGGGCTGGGCGAGCACGAGGTCGTGCAGCTCGCGTGAGATGTCGAGCATCGTCTCCCAGAAGGATTCGAATGAGGGGTGACGCTGCACCACGTCGATCGCCTCGACGACGATTTCAGTGAAGCCGGCCTCGCCCAGCAGCGCGTGCAGGCGCTCGGGGTCGCCGAGCCCGAACGGGCCAGGCGTGTACTCCATGGACTGCGCCGGGGGCTGCGCCAGTCCGCGCTCCAGCAGCTCCACCCGCGGCGCGAGCGCCCACGGGTTGACGGTGAGCGCGTCCCACACCGCCAGCGCCACGCGCCCACCGGGGCGCAGCACGCGGCGGGTCTCCACCAGCGCGGCGAGCGGGTCGGCCATCAGCATGTAGCCCCAGCGGCACAGCACCGCATCGACGCTCGCCACCGGCAGGTCGATCCATTCGGCGTTCCACACCTGGAACTCGACGTTGGTCAGATCGAGCTGCGCCGCGCGGGCGCGGGCGCCCTCGAGCATCGCCTCGGCGTGGTCGGAGAGGATCACCCCGCCGGTGGGGGCCACAAGCTCGGCCGCCAGCAGCCCCGTCTCCCCCACGCCCGCCGCCAACTCCAGCACGCGCTGGCCGTGCTGAGGCTCGATCGCCTCGACCATCCAGTGCGACACCGGCGCGCCAAATGCGCGAATCGCCTCCTGGCGGCGAACCCAGCCACTTGCAGCCTCCTCCCAGTGCGCGGCGCTGCGGCGCCGATGCTCGTCGGCGGGGTGCTCGCCTTCGCTCACGGGATTGGCGCCGTTGTGCGCCGGCGCACCCGCCCCCGCTCCACTTCGGTGTGATCCGGCATCGGCCTTCATCGCAACTCCCTTCGCAGCAGCTTGCCCGATCGCGTGCGCGGCAATGGTCCCTCCACCAGCGCCACCTCCTTTGGAACCTTGTACGGAGCCAGGCGCGCGGCGCAGTGTACGCGCAGCTCCTCGCCGTGGAGTTTGGCACCATTGCGCACAACGACCAGGGCGGTGACCGCCTCGCCCCAACGCTCGTCGGCACGGCCGATCGCGGCCGCCTCGAGCACGCCCGGGTGCTCTTCGAGCACGGCCTCCACCTCGGTGGGCGCCACGTTCTCCCCCCCGCTGACGATCGTGTCAGCCTTCCGTCCGGTTACCAACAGGTTGCCCTCACCATTCAATCTACCCATATCTCCCGTTCGCAACCACCCATCCTCACTTGCAACGCCGCGCGCGAGGGTGGGGCCGGCGACTTCGATCTCCCCGTCGGCGGCGGTGCGCACGCGCGTGCAGAAGAGCGGCGGGCCTGCCGTGGTGCCCGCCGCGAGCGTCTGGGCTGGATGGCGCGCGATCGCCGCTGGCCGAAACGGGGATGAGAGCCGCAGGCGAGTGTCTCCCGGCTTCGGCGGCAGCGTGGTCACCTGCGAGCAGGCCTCGGTCATGCCGTAGGTGAGGCTCACCGGCACCCCCGCCGCACGCGCTCGCTCCAGCAGCGCCGCGGGCACGGGGCCACCGCCGGTGAGCGCACAGCGAAGCGCGGGCGGGCGCTCCAAGCCGGCGTCGAGCAGGCGGGTGAGCGTGGTGGCAACCAGCGAGACGAGCGTCACCGGCGTGGCAGGCGGAACCATGGCCCGTGCCCGATTGGCAGGGGGCTCGAAAAGATGCACACCACCCTCGGTCTGGCCCATTACCGCCCGCAGCGTGAGCTCCGTGTCGAAGCGCTCGTGCACCACCGCCGTGGTGGCGTAGATCGCGCTGCGCAGCAGGATCGACAGCCCGCCGACGTGCGAGAGCGGCAGGTTGCACAGCCACCGCTCGTGCGGGTCGAGTCCCAGCGCAACCGCCGACCCAAGGGCGCTCCAGAGGAAGTTGCCGTACGTCAGTTCGACCGGCTTGGGGGCCGAGGTCGTCCCCGAGGTGTGGATCACCGCCGCCACCGCGTCGAGGTCGTGCGTCAGATTGGAGCCCCACCCACCCACGCCACGCGCACCAGCAGCACGCAGCGGCTCGTCCACGACGACGGCCGCTCCATCCACGATCGCCGCGCGCTCCCGCTCCCCCAAGCGCAGATCGACCGGTACCGCAACCGCCCCAAGCAGCAGGCAGGCGTGCAGCGCGCATACGAAGTCGAGGCCGGCAGGCAACGCGATCGCCACGCGCTCGCCCGGCGCCGCCCCGCGCGCGGCCAGCTCACCCGCGCCCACCCGCGCCCGCTCCAGCAGCTCCGCATAGGAGCAGGCCCCCACCGGAGTCTGCACCGCGATTGCCGACGGCGCGGACGCCGCCGCCCGTTCGAGCCAGGTATCGACGACCATCGCCACAGGCTAGCCTTCGCACATGCCAACCACCTGGATCGCCGCCGGCGAGTACACCGACATCCGCTACGAGAAGACCGAGGACGGGGGAATCGCAAAGATCACAATCGACCGGCCGGAGGTGCGCAACGCATTCCGGCCGCTGACCGTGATCGAGATCTCGCGCGCGCTCACACAGGCGCAGGAGGACCTCGACGTCGGCGCGATCGTGCTCACCGGGGAGGGGTCGCAGGCCTTCTGCGCCGGGGGCGACCAGCGCGTGCGCGGAGACTCTGGATACCTGACCGACGAGGAGCTGAAATCACCCCCCACCCGAGCGGGCGTGGGCCGCTTTCACGTCACCGACCTGCACATCCAGATCCGCCGCCTGCCGAAGCCGGTCGTGGCGATGGTCGCGGGCTACGCGATCGGCGGCGGGCACGTGCTGCACCTCGTCTGCGACCTCACGATCGCCGCCGACAACGCACGCTTCGGCCAGGTCGGCCCGAAGGT
>CAYNGQ010000312.1:0-8492 GCA_964396735.1 uncultured Solirubrobacteraceae bacterium
TCGCAGCCGCCCGACCAGCTTGCGCAGGGAGAGGTCGCCGGCGGGGACCTGGTCGAAGCGTCCCTGGCCGTGCAGCGCCAGGCACTCGACCGTCCAGCTGCCGATGCCCGGGATCGCGCGCAGCCGCCGCCACGTCCGCTCGTGGTCTGGGGCGTGCAGGTCGATCCTCCCCCTTGCCACTTCGCGGGCCACGCGCACCAGCGTGCGCGCCCGCGCGCCGCCCAGGTCGAGCGATTGCAGCAATGCCGGCGCCACGCCCGCGAGCGCCGCGGGCGTCGGCACGTCGCGCAGGGGCCAAACCGCCTCCTCCCCATACGCCGTCGCCGGCCCGCGTGCGCTCCCGCCGCGTGACACCCGTTGCGCCCCTCGCTCCCCGCGCGCCCCGCGCTCCCCCATCCAGCTGCGCCCCAGCCGCCGCACGATCCGCCGCTCGATCGCCGCGGCGCGCTCGAACTCGATCAGCTGCTCGCACACCGCCCACGCCAGCGCCTCCCACGGTTCGGGGCGCCGGCGCACCCGCAGCCACGGTCGGCGGCGCACCGACTCCCCGATCAAAGGGTCGCGCGCGAAGCGGGTGTGGAACGCGCGCAGGTCCTCGTCCACCCCGAGCGCGAAGCGCATCCGCGCGATCCCGTGCTCGACAGCCTCGCCGGTGGGAGCACTGGCATCGAACACAACCCGATCAGCTGACGGCTGCGCGACGCGCACCACCACCGGCTGCTCGCCGTGGTGCAGCAGCCGTTCGAGCACGCCTCCCTTGCAGCGCAGCACCCCGTCCATGCCGCCGTGCGCGGGCAGGCGGAACGGCCACGGGGGCCGCACTTCGACAGCGCTAGTTGCGGCCACCGAGCAGGTGCACGTCCACGAGCAGCGAGCGGCTGCCCACGATCTGCACGAGCTCGCCCATGCCGCGTGAGCCGCGCCCTCCGCTCGCGGCGCGGCGCCCACCGCCCCGCCCAAGGCCTCGCCGTGCGCCCGCGCGTACGAGCTCGCGGCGACGCTGGCGGCGGTGGGCAAGACCCATCATCGCCGCACCCGCGACGAAGCTGCCGGCGGCCACGGCCGCGGCCTGCACAGCCGGCACCACCGCGCGGGCCTCCGAACGCTCGGGAAGCGGCCGGGCGGAGGGCGCCACCACGACGGCGTCCACTTCCTCGGTGTCGCCGCCGGCAACCGAAGCCGGGGAACACCCGCCTTCGGCCAGCGGCGCGTCGGGTTGGAGCAGGTCACCCACACGCCGAAGTGTACGGAGCGTCTCGGACCCTACACCGCGGCGAGCGCGGCGTCGGCGGGAGGCGTCTCCGGGGCTGCGGCGTCGAACACCCGCTCGTACATCCGGTAGCGCTTGACGACGCGGCCCCCCATCGCTTCCATGCCGCGGTTCATCGCCGTGTTGGTCTCGAGGATCCAGCCCATCTCGCCGCCCTTCTGGGGGCGCGCTTCGGCGGCGTCGAAGTGCATCTGGTAGAGCTTCGCCGCGACGCCGGTGTGCTGGTACTCGGGCTTGACGCCCAGCCAGCCGACGCGCACCCGGGTCATGATGCTGCCCTTGCGCAGGAAGTGCCACCAGCCCAAGGGCAGCAGACGCCCTTTCATCTTTTCCAGCGCCTGGTTGAGGTCGGGGATCGTGATCGCCATGCCGACCACCTCGCCGGTGTCTTCGCGCTCGGCGATCATGAACCAGTGCTTGTCGAAGGCGAGCTGCAGCTCCTGGGCGAGGGCGTCCAGATCCTTCTTGCTGTAGGGCACGAAGTCCCAGTTCTTCGACCACGCTTCGTTGTAGACCTCGCCGAAGAACTCCATGTCTTTGCGCAGCTGGCGGCGGCGCATCGGACGCACGCGGATCCCGTGCTCGCTCTGCGCCTTGTCGGCCAGCTCCCAGATCACCGGCAGCACGCGGTCACGTTCGGTCACCTCCAGTTTCCACATCAGGAGGTCGATCGCCTTGCTCATCCCCGCCTCCTCCAGCAGGCGCTGGTAGTAGGGCGGGTGCCACGGCTGGTGGATCATCGGGCGCACGTCGAAGCCCTCGATCAGGATGCCGCACTCGTCGTTCATCGCGAAGTCGGCGGGCCCCACCATCCGCTCGCAGCCACGCTCCCGCAGCCACCGCTGCGCCGCGTCGAGCAATGCCTGGAGGACCTCCAGATCCTCCTCGAACTCCAGGAAGCCAAACCAGCCCCACTTCGAATCGTGCTGCTCGTTGAAGGCGTGGTTGATCTGCGCGGTGATCCTGCCAACCACGCGACCGGCCCGGCGGGCGAGGAAGTACTCGGCCTCGCCGTGGCTGAAGAAGGCGTTCATGCGCCGGTTGAGGAAGATGCGCCGCTCGAGTTTCAGCGGCGGCACCCACAGCGGGTGGTTAGCATGCAGGCGAAAGGGCAGGTCGACGAACCGCTTCAGGTCACTCCCGCCCGCCACCGGGCTGACTTCGACGCTCACAGCCACGGCACCCTACACCCAACGCGCCTGCGACCACATGGCCATCGGCACCAACCCACCACCGACCACCGGCGAGAGCCAACAGACCCCCCACGACCCCTCCGCGAACGAGATCCAGCCACCGACCACCGGCAAGCGACAGGCGCCCCCCCGCAGCCACGCCGCCGGCGAGAGCCAGCCGCCTCCCCGCGACGTCTTCGCCAAGGCCCGCCACCACGAGCGCGCCGAGCTGCTGGCCGCCGCGCGCGAGGCCGACGTGCTCCCCTACTTCCACGTGCTCACCTCCCCGGCGATGCCGGTGGTGGAGATGGAGGGGGCGCAGCGGATCATGCTGGGCTCCAACAACTACCTCGGCCTCACCGGCGACGAGCGCGTGCTGGCAGGCGCGCAGGATGCCCTGCACCGCTACGGCACCGGCCTCACCGGCAGCCGCCCGCTGAACGGCACGACGCCGCTGCACCTCGAGCTGGAGGCGGAGATCGCCGAGTGGATGGGCAGCGAGGACGCGCTCGTATTCACCACCGGGCACCAGGCCAATCTCGGCACGCTCGGCACGATCCTCGGCGTCGGCGACACCGTGATCGCGGACTCCGGCGACCACGCCTCGATCCTCGACGGCTGCTTGCTCTCGCGCGCGAAGCTCCGCCCGTTCCGCCACAACCGCCTGGAGAAGCTCGAGAAGATGCTCGGCCGCGCTGAGGGCGACGGCGGCGGCGTGCTGGTGGTCGTCGACGGCGTCTTCTCGATGGAGGGCGACATCGCCCCGCTGAGCGAGATCTGTGAGCTGTGCGAGCGCCACGGCGCGCGGCTGATGGTGGACGAGGCGCACGGCGCCGGGGTGCTGGGCGCGCGCGGCGCCGGCACCGCCGAGCTGCTCGGCCTGGAGGATCGCGTGGACCTGCGCGTGGGCACCTTCTCGAAGTCGCTGGCCTCCTGCGGCGGCTTCGTGGCGGGGCCCGCCGACGTGCTGGAGTACCTGCGCTACTACTCGCGCGCCTTCATCTTCACCGCCTCCGCGGTGCCCGCCGCGCTCGGCGCCGCGCTCGCCGCGCTGCGCGTGCTGCGCTCGCCCGACGGCGCCGCGCTGCTGGCGAGGGTGCTCGACAACGCGTGGCGGTTGCGCGACGGGCTGGAGCAGCTGGGCTTCGCGGTGGTCGCCCCGCAGCCGCTGCCCGTACGTCCCAGCGTGATGGGCGCGCAGGCGGCGGCTGACCGAAGCCGGGGGACACTCGCTCCCCGTTTCGGCCAGCCGGCCGCACTCAACCCCTCGGCCGCCGGTGGGGCGCTCCATCCAGCGGGCGCCCCCCCCGGGGTGCGGCTCGACCCACACGGCGCCCCGACGATCGTCACGCCGATCGTGCCGGTGCTCGTCGGCGACGACTGGAAGGCGGCGCTCCTGTGGCGCGCGCTGTACGACGAGGGCGTGTTCGTCAACACCGCGCTGCACCCCGCCGTGCCCCCCGGAGGGGCGCTGCTGCGCACGAGCGTGATGGCCACCCACGACGAGGACGTGATCGATCGCGCGCTCGACGCCTTCGCGCGGGTCAAGCGCAACTTCGAGGCCGAGCACGGCCCGCTGCCGGGACCGAGCGAAGCCTAGTCCCCGGCCGAGCCCGACCGCGCGCGACGCGCCCGAGCGCGACTCGCCAGCGAGCGGCCCGAACAATCCTCATAGGGCCAGTGAGGAAAGAAAAAGGTCGCTTTTAGCGCACGATCTGTCTCAAATGTATTGACCGCAGCGCCCCGCTGGCGTAGCTTGATGGAGCGCTTTGCTTCAACGCTCGGAACTCGCTCCACATGTCGCCGGTAGAGGGGTGCCGAGGACAGATGAGATGTCCGGTGGGCGGACGATGAGCGATCGTTGCGGGCGCGCTACTCGTTAAAAATTCAAGCAAGTATGTTGTGCCCCGCGGTGGACTCCCGTGACGGGCACAACGGGGAGTGAGACCAAATGAGCGCGACAGCGACGCTGGCCCCTGCCGGTCCTCAATACATGCGTGCCCTCGAACGCGCCAACAAGGTGCGCCTCGCCCGCGCCGACCTCAAGCGACGAATCGCCACCGGCGAGCTTCCGGCCGCCGACGTGATCGTCGAATGCCCCTGGGAGGCTCAGAGCATGACGATCGCCGACCTGTTGATGAGCCAACGCCGCTGGGGCGAGAGCCGCTGCCGGAAGCTGCTGGCGCAGCTGCAGATCTCCGAAGCCAAGACCCTCGCCTCGCTCACCGAGCGTCAAAGACAGACGCTCGCCACGGTGTGCCGCGAGCAGGGCGCCATCCCCGCCCTCAGCCGGTGAGCAGGCCTTCGGCGCGGGGCTTCGGCCCCCGCCGACCCGGCCGGGCGCGCAGCCGCGGAGATGAGATGTACTGCCGTGCGCCGGGGCCGCGCGG
The DNA here is from genome assembly GCA_964396735.1 of uncultured Solirubrobacteraceae bacterium. Taxonomy (GTDB): domain Bacteria; phylum Actinomycetota; class Thermoleophilia; order Solirubrobacterales; family Solirubrobacteraceae; genus Palsa-744. The sequence continues at coordinate 4,833 of CAYNGQ010000312.1, forward strand.
CTCCTCGACGCGCCGGGCCTGCGCGCGCCCGGCGCATGCAGGCGGGTGCACACAGACTCGGACCGTGCACGGGACCGCACTGCCTCGCATCGAGAGACGCCGCGCGCCGTGAGCACATTGCCTCGCACCGCACCGCCCCGCATCGAGAGACGCCGCGCGCCATGAGCGCGCGGCCGCGGTAACGGACAGCCGGAGGAGAGCTTCAGCTGCCACCACCCGGCGAGCATGCCGATCAGGCCGAGGCGGGGACGCACCTCCCACACGCCGCAGCCACGTTCGCCGAGGTCGGCCACGCGCAGGCGCACGAACCTGTACTGGCCCGGTTCCAGCCGCATCCGCTCCAGCAGATCGCGCGAGCGCAGCTCCAGTTCCGCGCGTTCGCGTGCCTGTGCCTGCGCGCGGCGCAGGCACATCACCAGCCGGTCGCGCTCACGCTCCAGCTCGGCGAGGGACAGCAGCCGCGGGCCGGCGCGCTCGGGTGCCACGAACGGCGCCGGGGAAATGTGCGGGAAGCCGCGCGCGACGATCCCCGAGAGCTCACCCTCCAGCTTGGCCACCTGCGCGCGAAGCGACTCGCGCGCGGCGCGCTCGGCCGCGGCTCGCTCCTCAATCCCCGGAGAGGTGAGCGGTGTCTCGCGATCAATCGTGAGCGGCTCGGTTACAACCATCGTCCAGCTCCTCCTCGGCTCTAGCCTCTTGGGCATTCTACCAGCGCTCGGCGGCCACTTACCACGGTCCTTCCAACATCGCGCTGCACATCCACAGCGCCTCCTCCACGTGCAGCGAGGGCACGCCGGGAACCTGCAGCGTGAACAGCGCGACCTCGCCCGAGCCCGCACCGGCGGCGTGGCCGGGGGCGATCTCGCCGAACAGCACCGCCACCGCGCAACGGGCGTCGGCGACGACCAACCGGCCGGCGGGCAGGAGAGGCGCGCCCGACGATCGGGTGGAGGCTCCAAATTGCTCGCCCTCGCGGCTGGAGCGGATCCCGAGCGGGGCTTGAACCGTGCGGGCGTCGAACGCCCACACCGGCACCCCGGTGTCCACCAGCGTGATCAGCAGCGCGTCGGCGAGCAGGTGGTGGGAGTGGAAGCCGCCCTGCATCATCCGCGCGAACATCGCCTCCTCGACCGGCGTGCGCGCCACGTCGGGATCGAGGCCGATGTGCCTGAAGAAGACGCGATAGGCGGCGGGCACCGGGCGCTGGCGCAGGCCGACCGCGTCCGCCCCGCCCCAGCGGTTGGAGAGCGCCGCCAAGCGCCGCTTCACCGTCGGTGGGGAGCTCCGGCGCAGGTGTGCGACGCAGGAGCGAATGTGGATCAGATGCAGCCCCGGCAGCTCTTCGGAGACCTCGCGCTCGCACCAGCCCCGCGTGGGCTCGGGCCGCTCGCCCTCGTCGTAGCCGGAGGCGGAGGGCTCGGGCCTCATTGCCTCGTCCTCCAGCCACGGGCTCTCCCACGAGTCCTCTCAGGGATTTGGAGCCCGCCCGTCCGAATGCGGAGCCCGCCCGCCCCGGTCACCGCGGCGGCCTCCACCCGCGGGCGAGCGACGCCGCCACCAATTCGCCGACGCGCCTGCGCAGCACGGCGGGGGAGGGCGTGGTGAGCAGCGCCTTGCTCTGCACGACCCCCCCAGGGTAGGCGAACGTGATCTGGGGGCAGCTCGCCATCGCATACAGCCCGGGCAGCACCCCTTCGGAGTCGACGCCGACCGGAAAGGTGAGGCCGTCGGAGCGCACCAAAGCCCGCAGCGAGGAGCGTTCGCCTTTGAGCGCCACCGCGGCGAAGCGTACGCCGGAGAATCGCTGCCCGCCAGCCCGCACGAGCGCCTGCATCTCGCTGAGGACCTCGTCGCAGGCGGAGCCGTCGATGAACAGCGCCAGCACCACGGGCCCCTGTTCGTAGAGCTGGCAGATGTTGAGGATCTGGGGGCCCCGCACCGTGCAGGCGGCGTGCTTGGCGGGGCCGTCGTTGGGGTGCGTGGCGACGTTGACCGAACCCTGCAGATCGCCGGTGGCGAGCGGCGCCGCGAAGGGCGGCATGTACTTCCCGGGCGCGATGCCCGCCAGCCCGTTGGAGGGCGTCACGATCGTGTTGATCGTGATCAGAACGAGAATCACGATCGCCAGCACACCGACCCAGCGGCCCCCGTGCGACATCGTGAACGGCCCGCCGCGTCGCTCGGGCGAGCTCGACCTGCCGAGCCGCGACGGTCGCTCAGGCGGGCTCATGGCGCGGGCGCCGGCGGAGGCGGAATCGCTGGCCGCCCGCGCGGGGGACGATGCCTCGCCACCCAAGCCCACCGGGCTCAGCGAGCAACAGCGCCGCGGGCAATGCGACCAACACGCCGACGAGCGAGACGCTGAGATCGATCAGCGTGACCACGCCGAAGTCGCGGAGCATGGCGATGTCGGAGAGGATGAGCACGCCGAAGCCGACGATCGCGGTGACGCCGGAGGCCGCGACGGCGGCGCCGGTGCGCGCGTAGGTGAGGCGCAGCGCCTCCGGCAACGGCAGGCCGGCGGCCCGCTCCTGGCGCAGACGCTCGGAGAGGAGCACGCTGAACTCGGTGGAGATCGCGATCACGAGCGCGGAGAGCGTGACCGACATCGGGTTGAGCGGCACCCTGATCGCGAACACCACCAGCGCCGACCACCCGGTGGCAAGCAGCACCGGCAGCAGCGGCGCCAGCGCCCGCCGGCGGTCGCCGCGGAAGGCGATCAGCAGCACCAGCGCCGCGGCGGCGATCCCCGCGAGCAGCGTCAGCACGCGCCGCCACGGGGAGGCCACGAGCGCGCCCGACTGCGCGGCGAGCACGGGCAGGCCGACCAGTTGCACACTCACCCCGGGGGGAGGGTGCAAAGCGGCGCGCATCGCTTCGATCACACGCTGCTGTTCGGCGAGCGGCATCAGGCGGATGCCGAACGCGAGCGTGGCGGCGCGCCGGTTGGCGGTGATGGTGTTCTGCGAGAAGTACGGCGGGATCGTCCGCAGCAGGCCGCTCACCTCGGCGGCGGTGAGCTTCGATTTGGTGGAGCTCGAGTTGGGCGTGGTGGGCGAGGATGTGGCGTGGGTGGAGGATTTGGACGTGGATTTGGATGAGGATTTGGGGTTGGGGGAGGAGGCGGACGTGCCGGCGGTGGCGCCCGTCCCAAGTGCTCCACCTTCGAATAGGGTGGGCAGCGAGAACGCTGGGCACAGCCGCGCGCGGCCGCAGCCGCGGGTGGGGGTGTAGCCGAAGCGGCGCAGCACGGCGCTCTGGTAGGAGCTCATCCATTCGATCGTCCTCGGCGTGGCGACGTTCTTGCCGGACACCATCAGATCGATTTCCCCCCCGACCCCGGAGGCGGCCTCGAGCGCGTTGAGGGCGCGCAGCGAAGCCAGGTTTTGAGGCACCAGCTTTTCGAGGTTGGTTTCGACGTGCGTCTGTGTGTCGAGCGCCCAACCGAGCACGGCGAAAGCGAGGCCGACGGCGATCACGCGGCCGGGGTTGCGCACCGCGTAGCCGAGCGCGACGCGGGAGAGCTGGTGGACATGGGTGCGGAACGCCGGAACGCTGTAGGTCTCGAACGCCTGGAAGGTCACGACCGCCGCCCCCGACACCATCAGGATCGCGGTCGCATAGGCCCAGTCGAGCTCGGGGCTGTCATGGACCTGCATC
>CAYNGQ010000313.1:0-2374 GCA_964396735.1 uncultured Solirubrobacteraceae bacterium
GCGGCGCGCGAGCCGTGGGCGCAGCCGCTGGCGGCGGCGCGCGAGGCATCGGCGGCGCTCGCGCAGGAGCGTCTGCGCCATGGTGGGGCGCTGACGCTTGAATCCGAGGAGCCGGAGTTCGACTTCGACGAGCACGGCGAAGTGAGCGACATCAAGGGGCGTGTGCAAACCGAGTCGCACCGCCTGATCGAGCACCTGATGATCGCCGCCAACGAGGCCGTCGCGCAGGAGCTGCAACGCAAGCAGGCGCCGTGCCTGTACCGCGTGCACGAGCGCCCGCAGGCGGCGAGCGTGGAGCGCCTCGTCGAGCAGCTGGCGTCGCTGGGCGTGGCGACGCCGGCGCTGGGAGCGCAGATGTCCCCGGCCCAGGCAGCGGAATTGGTGGCGGAGGCCTCGCGCCTCGTCGAGGCTCACGTGCAGCGCACGATCGCCCGCGCGCGCGGCGGCGACGCGGCGGCGACGCCCACGGGCGGCAGGCAGGCGCTGACCGGGCTGGTGCTGCGCTCGCTGCAGCAGGCCTCCTACTCTCCTCGCAACCTCGGCCACGCTGGGCTGGGGTCGGCGTGCTACTGCCACTTCACCTCGCCGATCCGCCGCTACCCCGACCTCGTGTGCCACCGCGCGCTGCTCGCGACGTTAGGCGGCCCCGAGCGTGCCCCGCGCGCGGAGAGACTGGCGGAGCTGGGCGAATGGACCTCCCAGCGCGAGCGCGAAGCGATGCAGCTGGAGCGCGACGGTGACGACGTGGCGCGCTGCTTCGCGCTGGAGCGCCAACTGCTGGAGCAGGGCTTGGAGCAGACCTTCCAAGGCGAGGTGGTCGGCCTGATCGGCGCGGGCGCGTTCGTCGCGTTCGGCCGCCCCGCGGGGGTGGAGCCGAGCGAAGGCGGCTACCGCTATGAGGGGATGTTGCCGGTGCGACGTCTGGCGGCTACGATGGCGGCGCGAGCGCCCAAAGAGGGGGAGGATGGGGCCCCCGCCCCGGAGGGCGGGGCCGGGTGGGGGGCGGTGCGCAGCAGCGACCCGCGCGCAAGACCCCACCGCTCCTTGCGCGGCAACGGTGGGGCCAGCCGCGAGTGGTGGGAGCTCAACGAGCAGGGCACGATCCTGCGGGGCGAGCGCTCGGGCATGACGCTGCGCCTTGCCGACCCGATCACGGTCAGGGTTGGGCGCGTGGATCCGCGGCGCGGTCGAGTGGACCTCGACCTGGCGCCGACCGACGAGGGGGAGCAAGCCGACGGCCGCCGGCCAAAGCGGGCATCGCGCGGGCCGGCAAAGAGGGCATCGCGCGGGCGGTAGGCTCGGAGGACGATGGCGAAGACGCGAGGCGGCAAGCGCAAGGTGGGCGCGGGGGATGTGGCGAGCAACCGCTACGCCTCCCACCGCTACCACCTGCTGGAGCGGCTGGAGTGCGGGATCGAGCTGCGCGGCACCGAGGTGAAGGCGCTGCGCGACTCCGGGGCGCAGCTGAAAGAGGGGTATGTGGCGATCCACGACGGACAGCTGTGGCTGCATGGCGTGCACATCCCCCCCTACGCTCCCGCGGCGCGCGAGAACCACGAGCCCGAGCGCGACCGCCGGCTGCTGGCGCACCGCAACGAGATCGAACGGCTGGCGGTGAAGGTGAGCGAGCGCGGCCTCACGCTGGTGCCGACCAGGATCTACTTCAAGGATGGCCGCGCCAAGGTCGAGATCGCGCTGGCGAAGGGCAAGGACCTGTACGACAAGCGCGAGGCGATCAAGGAGCGGGAGATGAAGCGGGATATGGAACGCGTGACCCGCGCCCGCCGCTGAGGTCTCTTACAGCCGGCCGAAGGAGTGGCCGGCGCTGGTGAGGATGTGCGTCTCAGCCATCCCGAAGGCGAGCCCCGCGGCGAGGCCGATGTAGACAATGCCGACCAGCAGCCGGTGGTGGGGGGCGACGCGATAATACGCTTCCTGCGCCGGGGAGCGGGTTTTGCGAAGCTTCCAGCGGCGGTAGAGTTCGAAGCCGCCGAACAGCACGATGATCAGCAGGACCGGGTTGGCGGGCAGCGAGAAGAGCAGCACGAGCAGCGCGCCGAAGCCGACAAACCACATCCACGGCGCCATCGCCGCCATCGCGCGGCCGCCGTCGAGCGGCACGATCGGCAGCAGGTTGAAGAGGTTGATGAGGAAGCCCACGTAGGCGAGGGCGATCAGCATGTCGCTGTGGAGCAGCTCCCCGGCGACGGCGACCGCAGCGGCGGCGAGGCTGCCGAGGATCGGGCCGGCCAGCCCGACGCGCGCCTCGGCGAGCGCGTTGTCGCCGAGCGACCGGGAGGTGATGAGGGCGCCCATGAACGGGACGAACATCGGCGCGCTGGATTTGATCCCCTCGCGGCGCAGCGCGATCACG
>CAYNGQ010000314.1:0-4268 GCA_964396735.1 uncultured Solirubrobacteraceae bacterium
CACCCTCGCGCGCATAACTGGTGCCGGCATGGTCGGGGTCGGGGTCGTACAGCCCCTCCAGGTCCCAACCGCGGTCGGCGGGGAACGGCCCGATCCCGTCCTCGCCGCGAATCAGCAGCTCCCACAGCTCCGCCGCCGAGCGCACCGTGCCCGACGGATGGGCGGACCTCGGATAACGACAACCGATGCCCACGATCGCCACCGGCTGATCGAGCTCGCGCGCGCCCGGCGCGCCAACCCTCACCGCCGCCCGCTCGCCGCTGGCCTCGCGCAGCAGGTGCGCCGCCAGCGCGGCCGGGGTGGGGTGGTCGAACACGGCCGCCGGCGCCAGCCGCAGACCCGTGGCCGCGCGCAGGCCGCGCGCCAGCTGCACCCCCGCCAGCGAGTCGAACCCGAGCTCCCGGAACGTGCGCCCCGCGGGAACCGCCTCCGGCGCGGCGTGCCCCAGCACGCCCGCCGCCTGCTCGCGCACCAGCATCAGCGCCGCCCGCTCGCGCTCGAGCGCAGGCATCTCCGCCAGGCGCGCCGCCCACTCGCTCGCGGCGCCGCTGACGGCGGCCCCGCCGGCGGTGTCGCCCGCGCTCGCGCCGCTCGCCTCGCCCAGCGCCCGCTGCGCGTCGGGCAGCTCTGCGATCAGCGGCCGCGCGCGCGCCGAGCTGTAGGTCGGGGCGTAGCGCTCCCAATCGAGGTCGGCGACGACGATGCAGCCCTCGTCGGCCTCGATCGTCTCGCGCAGTGCGCCCAGCGCCGCGCGCGGTGGCAGCTCGCGGATGCCGGCGCGCTCCAGGCGCTCCCCCGCGCCGATCGCCATCCCCTCGCCCGCCCACGCGCCCCACGCCACCGAGGTCGCCGGCAGGCCCCGCCCGCGGCGGTGCTCCGCCAGCGCGTCGAGGAAGGCGTTGGCCGCCGCGTAGGCGCCCTGCCCGCCGCTGCCGAAGGTGGCCGCGATCGAGGAGAACATGACGAACGCATCCAGCTCCAGCCCCGCGGTCAGCTCGTGCAGATGCCACGCCCCACCGGCCTTCCCCGCCAGCGCGCCCTCCAACCGCCCCACCGAGAGCGCGTCGATCGCGCCGTTCTCGGCGATGCCCGCGACGTGGAAGACCGCCGACAGCGGGTGCTCCCGGGGCACGGAGTCGAGCAGCTCCCGCAGCTGCCGCCGGTCGGCGACGTCGCACGCCGCCACGCTCACGCTCGCGCCGAGCTCCTGCAGCTCGGCGGTGAGCTCCGCGACGCCGGGCGCCTGCGCGCCGCGGCGGCTCGTCAACAGCAGCCGCTCGGCGCCCGCCCCCGCCAGCCAGCGCGCGACGTGAGCGCCGAGCGCGCCCGTCCCGCCGGTGACCAGCACGGTGCCGCGGGGTCTGAACACCGCCGGCGACCTCCCCTCGCGCCGAGCGCGTTCGAGCCGGCGGACGAACACGCCCTCCGCGCGCACCGCCACTTCGTCCTCGCTCGCCGAGAGCGCGGCCACCGTATCGCCGTCCGCCGCCACCTGACGCGTGCCGGCCGCAACCGCGAGCACTCCGCACAGGCGCTCATACGTGCGCTCGTCCGCGTCGGCCGGCAGGTCGATCAGGCCACCCCAGCGGCCCGGTTGCTCCAGCCCCACGACGCGGCCGAGGCCCCACACCAGCGCCTGCGCCGGGTTGCTCAGCGAATCCTCCTCGTCCACCGACACGGCGCCCTGTGTCACGCACCACAGCGGCGTCTGCACGCCGGCATCGCCCAGCGCCTGCGCCAGGGTCAGCGCCACGGCGGCGCCATCCGCCGCGGCGCCATCTCGGTCGAGGAGCGCCGTCAGCAGGAGCACCCCAGCGGGGGACTCACACTCGCCCAACCTCTCCGCCAGCGCCTCGCGATCTCCGTGCTCCTCGTACAGCCGCACCACCTCCGCGGTGGCGCCACGCGCCTCGAACGCGGCCACCACGCCGGCGAGCCGCTCGTCCGCGTTGGCCTCCGCCGGCACCACCACCAGCCACGCGCCCGACAGCTCCGCCGGGCGCTCCTCCAGCTGCCGCCACCGCACGCGGTAACGCCAGCGCTCCGCGGCCTGGTCGCCGCCGAGCCAGAAGCGCTCTCGCTGGAACGCGTAGGAGGGCAGCGGCACCCGCTTGGCGCCCGTGTCCGCAAACGGCGCGTCCCAATCGACGCTCGCGCCGCCCACCCACGTGCCGGCCAGGTCCACAAGCGGCCCATCGACGGTGCCAAGCACTCGCTCCGTGCTGTGGCCGGCGGCAAGCGCAGCAAGACCCTCCAGCAGCCGATCGCGGGTCTCACCGAGCAGGACGGCGCGATCGTCCAGCGCCGCACGTGCGGCGAGCGAGAGTCCAATGTCGGCAGCGTCGAGCTCGGGGGTGTCGGCAAGGAAGTCCAGCAGACGTGCGGCATAGGCCCTCAAACCGTCGCTGCCGCGAGCCGACAGCACCCAGGGCACCACCGGGAGAGCGATGTGTTGCTCCGCCGCCGCCTCCGTTTCCGGTGGCGCCTCCTCGAGGATCACGTGTGCGTTGGTGCCGCTGACCCCGAACGAGGAGATGCCGGCGCGGCGCGGGCGGCCGTTCGCGCGCCACGGCCGCTCTTCGGTGAGTAGCTGCACCGCGCCCGCCGACCAGTCGACCTCGCCGCTCGGCCGGTCCACGTGCAGCGTGCGCGGCAGCCGCTCGTGGCGCAGCGCCATCGCCATCTTGATCACTCCGGCGACGCCGGCCGCGGCCTGGGTGTGACCGATGTTGGACTTGATCGCCCCCAGCCACAGCGGCGCGTCCGCGGGGCGACCCTGGCCGTAGGTCGCCAGCAGCGCCTGCGCCTCGATCGGGTCGCCGAGCGTGGTGCCGGTGCCGTGCGCCTCGACCGCATCCACCTCGGCGGGCACGAGGCCGGCGGCGGCGAGCGCGCGCATGATCACGCGCTGCTGGGAAGGGCCGTTGGGCGCCGTCAGCCCGTTGCTGGCGCCATCCTGGTTGACCGCGCTGCCGCGCACCACGCCGAGCACGCGCCGGCCGGCGCGCTGTGCGGCGGAGAGGCGCTGCAGCAGCAGCACGCCGACGCCCTCGCCCCAGCCGGTGCCGTCGGCGGCGTCGGCGAACGGCTTGCAGCGCCCGTCGGCGGCGAGGCCCCGCTGACGGGCGAAGTCCACGAACACGCCGGGCGTGCTCATCACCGTCACGCCACCCGCCAGCGCCAGCTCGCACTCGCCGCCGCGCAGCGCCTGGCAGGCCAGGTGCAGCGCCACCAGCGAGGAGGAGCAGGCCGTGTCGATCGTCACCGCCGGGCCCTCCAACCCAAACGTGTAGGCGACGCGGCCCGACACCACGCTGCCCGCGCTGCCCGTACCCAGATACCCCTCGACCTCGCGCCCCTCGGCGCCGAGCGGGCCGGTGGCGTAGTCGCGGATGCTGATCCCTGCGAACACCCCCGTGGCGGTGCCCTTCAGCGCCAGCGGATCGAGGCCGCCATCCTCGAACGCCTCCCAGCACACTTCCAGCAGCAGCCGCTGTTGCGGGTCCATCGCCAGCGCCTCACGCGGGCCGACGCCGAAGAAGGCGGCGTCGAATTCACCCGCGTCGTAGAGGAAGCCGCCCTCCCTGACATAGCAGGTGCCGGGGCGCTCGGGGTCGGGGTCGTACAGCCCCTCCAGATCCCAGCCGCGGTCGGCGGGGAACGGGCCGACCGCCTCCTCGCCGCGCTCCAGGAGATCCCACAGCCGCTCCGCCGAGCCGGCCCCCCCGGGATAGCGGCAGCCGATCCCGACGATCGCCACCGGCTCCTCGACCGGGCCCACCACCGCGATCGACGGGGCCGCCGCTGCGCTCGGGGCGCCCCGCAGCAGCGCCAGCAGATGCGCGGCCAGCTCCGCCGCCGTGGGGTAGTCGAACACGAGTGTGGCGGGCAGCCGCAGCCCGCTCTCGACCGCCAGCCGGTTGCGCAGCTGCACCCCGGCGAGCGAGTCGAAGCCGAGATCGCGAAACGCCCGATCGGGGGCCACCGCGTCGGGTGAGCCGTGCCCCAGCAGCGCGCTCGCCTGCGCGCGCACCAGCTCCAGCAGCGCCGGCTCGCGCTCGTCCGCCGGCAAACCGGCGAGGCGCGTCGCCAGCGATCCGCGCGCCCACCCGCCGGCGCCGCCGTCCGCGTCGCGCCCGCGCGCCAGCCGCTGCGTCTCGGGCAGATCGCCGAGCAGCGTGCGCAGGTGGCCGGGGCCGAGGTCCGCCAGCAGCCGCTCCCAATCGAGATCGGCGAGCATCACGCGCGGCTCGCCGCGCGTGAGCGTC
>CAYNGQ010000315.1:0-6581 GCA_964396735.1 uncultured Solirubrobacteraceae bacterium
ACCCCCAGCTCCACCGACACCACCAACTCGAACCCCCAGTTCGTCGACACCGCCACCGACGACTACCAGCTCGCCAGCAATCCCAACGGGATCGGCATCGACTGGAACCCCGCCGAAGAGCAGTACGGGCCCGCGAGCTGAGCTCGACTTCGCGAGCCCGGCCGCCGCGCGCCCGTTAGGTTGGGCATGTGGCCAACAGAGCGGCGCAACAGCCCGCATGGGGACCTCGCGATCGCCCCTCTGCGCGCACGCCCGGCGCTTCGCGGGCGGCTGGGCCGCACGAGGGCGAAGCCCGGTCGCGTCCTTCTAACGGCGGCCGCGCTGCTTGCCGGAGCGGCCGCGCTCCTCGCCGCGCTGCTCGGCAGCTCCCCCTCGCGCACCCTGTCGTTCCGCCCGGCAACCGCCGCCACGGGACCATGTGGCATCCGCGTCGCGAGTCTCGGCGCGGCCGCGGAAGCGGTGGCGCACGCCCCAGCCGGCGGCGTGGTGTGCCTAGCCGCCGGCAGCTACCCCGGCAAGCTTTCGCTCACAGCCGATGCCGGCGCAGACGTCACGCTGCAGGCGGCACCGGGAGCACACGTGAGCACCGGCTCGATCGCGATCGCGGGCAGCCACATCGTCGTCCGCGACCTCTGGGTGGACGGCGAAATCGGCCTCGCCGCCGGCAGCTCGTTCGTGACGCTCGACCACAACGACATCTCCAACGCGCACAATGGCGGCGAGGGCATCGTGTTCGACACCTCCGACTGCACCGCCCCCGACGCGCCCGTGTGGCCCGGCTGCGAACCGCAGGCTCCGATCGCCAACGTCACGATCTCGGGCAACCGCATCCACAACATCGGCGTCGGCCACAGCGAAGACGCGATCCACCTCGACAACTGGCGCAACGTCACGATCTCAGGCAACGAGCTCGAACACATCGTCGAGACCGGCAACCACACCGACTGCCTGCAGTCGGTGTACGGCGGCACCGACCTCACCTTCACCCACAACTACGAGCACGACAACGACTGCCAGGGCTTCTTCATCAAGGACGGCGACGCGACCAATGTCTCCCTCACCGAGAACCTCTTCCTCCGCGACCGGGTCGGGCCATACGCCAACTTCGCCCAGATCTGGAACGTCAGAGACCTCACGATCCAGCACAACACGATCTGGGACGGCAAGGGCCTCGCGCTGGCCGCCGACCACGCCTCGTTCACCCCCACCGCGAGGCTCGACCACAACCTGTTCTCCAATCTCGTGGTGGAGTCGCCCATCGGCACCCCCTACGCGATCGCCGAGCGCGACAACCTCTTCGGTCAGGCGCCGTGGTCGTTCCGCGCGAGCCCCACCGACCGGGTCGCCACACATCCACGCTTCGCCGACCCGGCCCGCAACGACTATCGCCTCGCGCGCAACCCGCGCGGCATCGGAGTCGATTGGAGCCCGGCGGGCCAGCACTACGGCCCGCCGCATTGAGGCGCGGATCCGGCCGGATCCGGCGAGACCCCACGTCCCCTGATAGAGCGCGACCCGGCGGGAGCACCACCACATCCCCGATTGGCCGGGGTGCAGAGACACATGCACGAGCGTTGACGCCTGAATCCGCGCGCGAGCAGCGGGCACCCCGAATCGTTTGGTGGGTATGCCGGCGATGCCATCCGCGCTGCCCACCACGCTGAGCGAGCGTCACAGCCAGGCGCCACACGAGGCACCCGCCGCGCGCCGCCTGCGCTTCGTTCGCCAGTACGGCACGTGGCGGCGAGCAGTGCGCGAGCTGTGGCGCTTCAAGTGGCGTGAGAACCGCGGACGGACGGTCGTCGGGGCATACCACACGCGGCGCGGCGCGGTGCCCTACTTCATCCGCCACGGCACCCGCGACGTGGGCATCTTCTCGGAGATCTTCATCGCCGGCGAGTACGACCCGCCGCCTGCCGTGCTCGAGCTGGTCGCGGCGCTCGGACGGCCCCCGCGGATCGTGGACCTCGGCGCCAACGTCGGGCTGTTTGCCGCCTCCTGCCGGGAGCGTTGGCCGGGCGCCGAGGTCACGGCCGTCGAGCCCGACCCGGAGAACCTGAAGCTGCTGCGCCGGACCGCCGCCGGCGTCGCCGAGATCGAGGTGCTTGCCGCCTGCGCGGCCGACCACGACGGCGCCGTTCGCTTCGTGGCCGGGCAATTCGCCGAATCCCACGTCGCGGACACCGACTCCCGCGAGGCGACGATCGAGGTGCCCTGCGTGGACGCGTTTCGCCTGGCGCAGTCGGCCGATCTGATCAAGATCGATATCGAGGGCAGCGAGTGGGAGATCCTCGCCGACCCCCGGCTGGCGTCGCTGAGCGCGCGGGCGTTGGTGATGGAGTGGCACGAGCAGCGCTGCCCACACCCCGACCCGCGCGAAGCCGCCCACGCCGCGCTGCGGGATGCGGGCTTTGCGGTGCTCTGCGAACACCGGCCGGTCCCCGGCAACGGCACGATATGGGCGCTGCGACCGAGCTAGCGTCGGCGCCCCCGGCACCGCGAACGGACACGCGGCGAGCCCGCATCGGCATCTTCCCGGCGCGCGAGCGCAGCGCGCGAGGACGGTTGCTCGCGGCGCTCGAGGAGGCCTACCCGGTCAGCTTCGAAGGCCACGATCGCTGGGCGGAGCTCGACGGCCTCCTGGCGATCGGCCCCGACGCACCCACTGACGCGCCCGCCGGCATGCCCTGCCTGCACGCCGTGGGGGAGGAGCTGGGGAATACGCTGAGCAAGCAGCTGAGCGACACATCGGGCAATACGCTGAGCGAGCAGCTGAGCAATTCGTCGGGCAATGCGCTGAGCGAGCAGCGGCCCAGTGGAGACGTACACGCCGAGGTCACCCTCACTGCACACCCGGCACTCGCGTCGCCGCTGCGGGGCGCGCACCTCACCGATCGCTACTGCGGCCCACTGCCGGCGCGGGCGTTGGCACCCGGACAGCTCACGCTCGCGAGCGTCGGCGGCGCGCCCGCGTGGGTGGCGGAAGGCCCCAACCACGCCCACGAGCTGCTCGCCGCCGCGCCCGCCGAGCTGGCGGAGGGTGAGTCGCTGCGCGAGCGCCTCGCCCCGGGCCGCTGCTTGGCGCTGCTGGCGCTCGTCCGCTTCCTGCAGAGCCTGAGCGCTGCGCAGCCCTCGTGGGCGTTGCCGCCACACGCGGCGTTCGTACTGGACGATCCCAACCTCCACTGGCCCACCTACGGGCACCTGCGCTACGAGCAGCTCGCCCTGCACGCGCGCGAGCACGGCTACCACGTGGCGATCGCGATGGCCCCACTCGACGGCTGGTTTGCGCACCGGGGGGTGGTGCGACTCTTCAGGGAGCACGCCGGGCAGCTCTCCCTCTGCATCCACGGCAACGACCACCTCGGACCGGAGCTGGGCCGGATCGGCTCCGACATGCAGGGGCTCGCGCTCACCCGGCAGGCGCTGGCGCGCGCCGGCGCGTTTCAACGACGCACCGGGGTGCCCTTCGAGCGGGTGATGGTGCCCCCGCACGAGCAGCTCAGCGAGCCCGCCGCCCGCGGGCTGCGCGCCGGCGGCTTCGCAGCGGTGTGTGTGTCGCGGCCCTACCCCTGGATCGCCCCGCGCTCGCCTCTGCCCGCCGCCGCACTGGGCGCGGGCCCGCCGGAGCGAGGCGCGCTGGCCGGATGGGGCGCTCGGGAGCTCGTGGCGGGCGGCCTGCCGCTGCTGCTGCGCACCGGCTTCGACGCCCCCCGCGAGGACCTCGTGTTGCGTGCCTTCCTCGGCCAGCCACTGATCCTCTACGGCCACCACGACCTGCTCGCCGATGGTCTCGACGTGCTCGCTGAGGCCACCGCGGCGATCGACGCGCTCGGAGCGGTGCGCTGGTGCTCGCTCGCGGCGATCGCCCGGGCGGGCGGGGCACCGTCCCCCGTACCCGCCGCCGTCCTGCACGGCGATCGCGTGTCGCGGCGCCCCCGGCCGCGGGCGCTGCTGCGCCGCCTCGCCAGCGAGGCACGCGACCGTGCCCGCGTGGGTTAGGGCCGGGTGCGTTAGGCCCGGTAGACCTCTAGAGACCACGTTGGAACCTCGGCGGAGAGCCGCGACGGAATCAACCTCGGCCTCGGCACAGAGAGCCGTGGCCAAATAACCGCCTAAGCGGCACGCGTCTCGGGCAGTACCCGCGACACCGAGGTCGTCTGGGCCGCCTGAGCTGCCCGCGCCCGGCGCTGGGGGCGCCCGACCTGGATCTCGCGGGCCACGAAGTAGGAGCCGAGCACGAACGCCGGCGAGCCGAGCTGGGCGGCGATGCCCTCCCACGTCGGGTACACACCCAGCCACGTGCTCCACGCGATCGGCACGGTGAAGCTGGTGGGCGTGATCGGCACCCAGCCGATGCCCTGCAGGTTGTGCACGGTGGTGCCCACCATCACCGCCAGCACGAGCGCGATCATGACGCCGGTGAGCATCAGCATGCGCTTGAACGGCAGCTTGCGCTGCAGCTTGAGGGTGAGGATGCCCACGATCAGCGTGCCGCCCAGGCCAATGCCCGCTCCGAGCAGCGTGGCTTCGGTGCCCGCGCTGGTTTGCAGCGCCTGCAGGAACAGCACCGTCTCCAGGCCCTCGCGGTAGACGCTGGAGAGGCCGAGCAGCGCGAGGCCGAGCACCTGGCCGGAGACGAAGCCGAGTCGATCCCACCGTTCGATCGCTTTGCGCCGGCGGTTGAAGCGCGCGATCCACTGGCTCCAGTAGACGCGGTGGAAGAACCAGTTGGTCACCAGCAGCAGCACCGCGATCGCGATCAGGCCCGTGACCGCCTGCAACTCCAGCCCCCCTTCGCCGAGCATGTGCAGCATCATCTGAGCCACCACCCATGTGAGCGCGGTGGCGCCCAGCCCGGCCACGGCGCCGATCAGCACCGGCCGGCGCAGGTGACGCTTCGCCCCCACGAACGAGGCGGTGAGCGCGGCGAGGATCAGCACCGCCTCGAGCCCCTCGCGGAACACGATGATCGCGCCGTCGATCACGATCGTGGTGCGGCTGACGTGCACTTCGCCGAGTGTCTGGGCGGCGAGGGTCAGGTCGGCATTCACCGCGGCGGCGGCGTGCGCCACAGCGGCGGGCCCGGCGCCCCGCGCGATCAGTTCCACCAGCGCCGAGCCGCCCCCGCCCGCGGCGCTCCCGCCGCCGGGCAGCAGCTCACGCGTGATCTCCCCGTCGAGCTGTGGATCCTGGATCAGCAGCCGCTGACCGGGTCCGCTGGCATAGATGACATACGCGCTCAGCAGGTCGAAGCTCGCCGTTCCCCGGTCTCCTTCGCGCGCGGCAGCTTGCGTCTGTTCCAGTGCCGCGTCGATCCCCGGGTAGGAGCGCTCGATCCGTCCCGGCGCCGGCATGATCGCGGCGAGCTGCCGCTGGGCCTGTTCGCTGAGCGCATTCACTTCGAGCGTGAGCGGCCACGGCTGGAATCGCTGCGTGGTGGGCCCCAGCAACGCTTCCAGGTTGACGAGGGTGCGCAGCGCTCGCGCGGCGCCCGTGGGATCGCGGGCGGCAAGTGTGGAGCGCAATTCCGCCATCCGCCGCTCCGCTCCCCGTGCGAGCATGCGGACGACGGCGGCCGACTGGGTTTCGTGTGTGGGCTGGGCGCTCGCGTAGCGGACCGGCAGCAGCGCGAGCAGCATGTGCAGTCCCTGGGCGTCGCTCGAGCCGACGCCGGCGCCTGCCGCGGCGGCAGGCCCGGGCAGAGTCGCCAGCAGCACGAGGGCACCCACGCAGAGCAGGCGCCGCGAGCGCCGTGCGGCGCTCCACCGGGAGTCGACCCGTCGCGCAACGACATCCGCCTTGGGATGCGCGTTGCATGCCCGCACGCTCGACTTAGGGTGACCTAACACTAACATATAGTGGGTGGGCTTCCGATGAACGCCCTATGTATGTAACGACTCGGAAGTTGCCCACTTTGCGCCCCACGCCCACCACTCCGCCGCGCATACACGCATGTCGAGACCGGAATCGCCGGCGCGCGAGGAACGGGGTCGTGACGCTTCTGCTGGTGCTGCTCTCCGCACTCGGGCTCGCGGCGTGCGGCAGCGACGGCGCCGAAGCCGGCGCAGCGCTGCTCAAGTTCACGCTCACCGACCAGGGATGCTCTCCCGGGCAGGCGTCGGTACACGCCGGTCCGGTGACCTTCTCGGTCACCAACGGGGGCACCACGCGGGTGACCGAGCTGGAGTTGCACAACGAGAGCGGCATCATCCTCGGCGAGCGGGAGAACCTCCTGCCGGGGCTCTCGGGCTCGTTCTCGCTCGATCTGGAGCCCGGCAAGTATGAGCTCGTGTGCCCTGACGGGGACGTGACCCAGGGCGAACTGACGGTCACCGGCAAGCCCCACCCGGTGAAGAGTCCCTCGGAGGTGCTGTTGAAGACGGCGGTGCTCCAGTACCGCACCTACGTCGAGGGTCAGACCGCCGCGCTGCTCGAAGGCACGCGCCAGTTCGTGGCGGCGATCGAGCAGGGCAACATGGCCGAGGCGAAGCTGCTGTTCGGGCCCGTGCGCTCGCACTACGAGGCGATCGAGCCGGTTGCCGAGAGCTTCGTCGGCCTCGACAACGCGATCGACGCGC
>CAYNGQ010000316.1:0-10738 GCA_964396735.1 uncultured Solirubrobacteraceae bacterium
CTCGGGCGAGGTGTGGGTAAAGCCGCTGGCCAACGGCACGCACGCGGTGGCGCTGCTGAACCGCTCATCGAAAACGCTCGAGCTCACGACCAGCGCCGCCGCAGTGGGGATGCCGACCGCCAATGCCTACCAGTTGCGCAACGTGTGGAGCGGCGCCGTCACCAGCACCACGGGCGGGATCGGCGCGAGCGTGCCGGGCGAATCGACTGTGCTGCTGCGCGTCTCGACCGCGGCACAGGCGATCGAAGCGGTCCCCAAGCGCCAGGGGTAGCTTCAGAGCGCCCCGACCGCGGCCATCTCATCGTCGCGGCGGTAGCCGAGGCGCGCGGAGATGCGATCGGCGGTGGCGACGAGGTGCGGGCCGAGGTGGTCGATCAGGTCTTGCAGCGAGATCATCGAGCTGTGCGCGGCCATGTTGGCGGCGGCGACGACCTCGCGCGAGTCGGAGCGGATCGGGGCCGCGATCGAGTTCAAGCCGGCGGTGAGCTCCTGATCGTTGACGGCGATGCCATCCTCGCGGATGCGCTCGAACTCGATCGCCAGCAGGCGCCTGCTGGTGATCGTGGTGGGTGTGCGGCGCTCCAGTTTGATTTCGCCGAGCAGCTCGCGCCGCTCGCTGTCGGGAAGGTGGGCGAGCAGCAGCTTACCCATCGCGGTGCAGTAGGCGGGCAGGCGCGAGCCGAGCGCGAGACCCAGGTCGATCCGCTGCTGGCCGCGGCGGTGGGAGCGGGCGCGGGCGACGTACACGATCTCGGGGCCGTCGAGCACGGCGACGTTGATCGTGTAGCCGGTGCGCCGGCGCAGTTCGTCGAGGTAGGGTTGGGCGTGCTCGCGCAGCGAGGTCGAGTTGAGCGCCGACATCCCCAGGTCGGTGACGTGCAGGCCGAGGCGGTACTTGCGCGAAGCGCCCTGCTCGAGGTAGCCGAGCGCGACGAGCGTGATCACGTAGCGATGCGTGGTCGAGCGGCTCATGCCGAGCGAGTCGGCGATGTCGGCGATCCCGAGCACCGGCCGGTCGGGCGTGAAGCAGGCGAGAATCGCGAGACCACGCTCCAACGACTGCGAGTAGCGCGGTTCGCGCAAACTGGGAACCGTCCACTCGTTCTGAGGTATTGCTGTGCGTGGCATACTGGACCCTCCCCTATTTCAAACCCGTTCTTCCATCTTGTCAAACCAAATGTTACCCCAGACCGGGCGTTTGGAAACATGGGGTGTAAATGGTACGTATTTTGAACCGTTTTTCGTCTGCATCGAACCCGGAGCCAGGCTCTGTCGGGTGTGGTTTGAGATCCGATTCTGGTAGCGCAGGCCGATCGGACACGGACGAAGGCTCGATCGGGCTTGGGAGAGGTTCAATCCGGTGTGGGCGCGGGTTCGGAGGCGTCGCGCAGATGGGCGGCGTAGGCCTTGTAGCTCTCGGATTCTTCGACCGACTCGTAGTTGGCGAAGCCGCGACGCTGGGCGGCTAGCAGCGAGGCGGGTAGCGGCGCCCGCAGCTCGCCGGGGAGCGCCTGTTCTTCGAGCGTGACCCAAAGTTCCTCTTCCAGGGCGCTCGCGGCGCCGGCGCTGTTGAGCAGCTCCAGCTGTCCGTAGAGGTATGAGTAGTCGTAGAGCTCGAATTCCTGCCCGGCCGCTTCAGCCGTGAGCGTACCTTCGCGCCAGTTGGAGTAGGTCGCGAGCTTGCCGCGCTGGGTGCGCAGCGCCACCACATGGCGCGGTGCGGAGGCAGCGTACGGTTCGGTGGCGAACTCCGTGACGTCCTCGTCGGTGGCGTGCAGGATCCACGGGCGCCCGGGAGCGGAGGGGTGGGCGCAGATCGCGGCGAGGTTGTGTCGCCCCGCGAGGTGGCGGTAGCGCTCATGATGGCGCCAGGCGGAGGAGCCCGTGGCGAGCGTGAGCAGCAGCGGCACGACGTCCACCGAGGAGCTGAGCTGCGTGCGCCCCACGCCGGGCGCGGCGCACGCAAGCCCGCGGAAGTCGCGCACGTACAGCGGCACCCTGATCGCCTCCTCGTAGGCGGAGGCGCCCTTGCCGCGCATCCCGTGGGAGCCGCCGTACTCGCCGTGGTCGGAGGTGAACAGCACCACCGTGTTGGCCTGCACGGAGGGCTGGGAGGCGAGCGCGGAGAGCACCGTGCCGATCTGCGCGTCGACGTAGCTCTGCAGCATCAGGTAGGTGTTCATCAGCCCCGTCCACCAGCCAAGCGCTTCGGGGCCGGTGAAGGGGACGGCGCCGAACGAGCGCGCGGCGGTGGCCTGCAGCGAGCGCTGCAGCTGGGGCTTGCGCTGTGCTTCGAGCGCTTCGGGGGTCTCGAAGTTGCCGGGCAGCCCCGTCGCGAGGCCCGGTGGGGCGCTCTCCGCAGGGATCTGCTCGGTGAAGCGATACCACCACGCGATGTCGTGGGGGTTGACGAACGACACCGTCGCGCACCACGGCTCGCCGCCCCCTTCGAGGCGCAGCCATTCGCTGAACTGGGCGGCAATCGCCGGATCGACGGCAGTGCCCTGCCCCGGGGCGCCGTTGGGCGAGGGATAGGTGCCGCCGGAGAAGCCGTAGGGCTCTAGCATCGCGTCCGGGTTGGGGTTGAGATGCCACTTGCCCCACCACCAGGTCGAGTAGCCGAGCTCGCGCAGCAGCGTCCCCCACGTCGGAAAGCCGGGGTCGAGATGGCTGTTGCCGGTGATCAGGCAGCCCGTCTGGTGGGAGTACAGCCCGGTGAGGAGCGCCCCGCGCGCGGGGCTGCAGTCGTTGGAGGCGGTGTAGTGGCGTTCGAAGCTGACGGCGCCGGCGCGCAGCGCGGCCAGGTTGGGCATCACCGCCGCGGGCAGTGCGGCGGCCGGCATCCACACGGGCGTGCGCAGCTGGTCGACGACGATCACGAGGATGTTCGGCGCCCGCCGAGGGCGCGTGTGCCCGCGGCCACGGCGCCCCGAGCCGAGCGCGAGGCCGCCAGCGGCGAGCAGCCCCTGCTTGAGGAAGGTGCGCCGATCGCTGGCGCCGGAGAGTGGGGTCGGGTCGAGGGGCACCTTTGAAGCTCCGAACAACGCGCGCCGACGAACGGTGCGCTGTGGTAAAGGATTTTTAAGGATTTGGATGGGGGCTGTCGCTACGCTGGCGCACGCCACTGCGTGCACCCTCGTGTGGCGCCGACCGGAATCAGCGGTTACCGGTGCGGCGACGACGGACTTGCCCATAGGCGAACGAGACCGTGCAGGCGAGTAGCCCGGCGGCGATCAGAAGCGCGACGATCGCGAGTCCCGGCGCGAGCAAGATCACCACCAGCGCCAGCACGAACCCGAGCGCCACGTCGATCAGCCGCAGGCGCCGGCGGCGAGCGCGCGCCTCAGCGGCACGGCGGCGCGGCAGTGAGCTCACAGCGGAAGTCTCCGGAACAGCGGGCGGGGCAGCAGCCGCATCAGCATCATAACCCAGCGCAGCGTGGAGGGGGCCCACACGGTGTGCGCACCACGGCGCAAGCCACGTACGGTGGCGCGGGCGACGCTCTGGGGATCGGTGGAGAGCGGTGGGACCGGCAGGCCGCGCGTCATACGCGTGGTGACGAACCCGGGCCGCACGACCAGCAGGCGCACGCCGGTCGGTGTGAGCGCATCGGCGAGCCCTTGCGCAAGGGCGTCGAGCCCGGCCTTGGAGGCACAGTAGACAGCGTTAGCGGCGCGGGGACGCTCGGCGGCGACGGAGGAGAGCACGACGATCGTCCCACGCCCCTGCGCACGGAGGGCATGGGCGCTCTCGATCAGCAGTGAGCCGCAACCGAGCACATTCACCTCGAGTACCTCCACCGCGCCACGCGGATCGTCGGGCAAGCCGCCGCGCTCGCCGAGCAGCCCGACGGCGAGCAGCACGAGGTCGCACGCGCCCCCCAGTAGCTCGATCCCACGCGCGAGCACCTCGCGGTGGCTGTCCGGATCGGTCGCCTCCAGTCCGAGCGTCTGCACTCGGGCACAGCCGGCGCCGCGCAGCTGCTGGGCGACCTCGCCCAGGCGCGGCGCATCGCGACCGGCGAGTGCGACCTCACACGGTTCGCTCACCGCCAGCTCGTGCACGATCGCACCGGCAATCTCGGAGGTTCCGCCGAGCACGAGCACGCGCTTCATCCGCACAACCCCAACCGCCGCCCCATGTCCGAGCGCAGCACCCCATTGGGATCGACGCGCCCGCGCAGCTCCCGGAAGCGCTCCAGCTGCGGGTACATCGCGGCCAGCATCGCGGGGCGCAGGCGGGAGTCCTTGGCCAGGTAGACCCTCCCCCCCGCGCCGGCGACCAACTCGTCAGCGTCGTCGAGCGCACGATAGAGCCCGGGTGCGCCGGCCGGGAGGTCGATCGCGAGTGTGAGGCCCTCGATCGGGAACGAGAGCGGGCCGCCTTTTTCGGATGCCCGCCCACCCGGGCCGAAGCGCTTGAGCACCGCCAGGTACATCGGCGCGCGGCGGGCGCGCAGCAGGTGCACCACTCGCAGCAGCGTCTCCTCCTCACCGCGCGGTAGCGCGAATTGGTACTGCACCATTCCCACAGGCCCATACAGCCGGCTCCACTCGCCGAGCGCGTCGAGCGGGAACAGCTGCGCGCTCATGCTGAGCGTCCGCCCGCGCGCGCCGCGGGGCGCGGTGTGCCAGTGCAGCGCGTTGAAAGCCCGCACCGCCATGGGCCGCAACACACCGCCCGGGAAGCCACGCGGGACGGTCAGAGCCGGTCGTGTCGAGAACGGGGCGCAGGCATCGAGCGCGACCGCCGGCCCTTCGTCGGAGCGCGTCAGCACCGCGCGCCCAAACGCGGCACCCTCGCTGAGCAGATCGACCCACGCGATCGTGTGGCGGTGGGGGTGCTCGTCCGTGACCGCGGCGACCGCCAGCTCGAGCGTGTCGAGGCGGTCGATGTCCGCCACCGCTCGGGGGTTGCGCAGCGGCGCGAGGCGCAGCGTGGCCTCGACCACGACGCCTGTGAGACCCATGCCGCCGAGCGTGGCGTGAAACAACTCGGGGTGGCGCTCGGTGGAGACGAGCAACGGTCCCTCGGCAGGAGTGCACAGGGTGAACGACCGTACCTGCCGCGCGAAGCTGCCGTCGCACGGATGACTCTTGCCGTGCACGTCGCTGGCGATCGCCCCCCCGACCGTCAGGTGGCGCGTGCCGGGCACGACCGGCAGCGTGAGCCTGCGCGCGGCCAGCCACACGAGCAGCTGCGCAAACGTCACCCCGGCGCCGAGTCGCACGGAGGAGCCCTGTGGGTCAACCGCGATCTGCCCCTGCAGCGCGGTTGCATCGATTACCGTGCCGCCGCCGTTCTGGGCAGCATCGCCGTAGCTGCACGCGGCCCCGCGGGCAATCGCCCCGCCGATCGGCGGACGATGGGCGCTCCGAACGGGCGGCGCTGCGGTGGAGCCGGCAAGCACATGCGCAACCTGCTCAGCGGTGCGCGGTCGCAGCATCCGTGCGCGCGTGGGCGCTGTGCGGCCCCACCCGCACAGCAGTCGCTCGCCGCCATCCTCCACCTGCAAGGAGACCGTGGTGCGCGGCGGCGCGGGAGTACGCTCAGCCGGCGACATACACACCGGTGACGAACACCGCCAGCCAGGCGGCGCTCATGCTCAACAGGAAGCGGTCGCGAAGCACGAGCGTCTCGGGCGCCCGACCCTCGCCGCTATCGAGCAGCAGCGCGTAGCGCAGCAGCCATAGCACGAACGGGATAACCGTCAGCTCATACCAGGAGAGCTTCGCGCTGTGGGCGCGCTGAAAAGCCCACAGGCAGTACCCGGTCGTGGTGACAGTAGCGGCGAGCCCCAGCACGAAGCGCAGGTAGCGCTCCGAATAGGCGCTCAGCGACGCGCGCATCACGTTGGCAGGCTCGCCGCCGGTCAGCTCCGCGTAGCGCTTGCCCGCAACCACGAACAGCGCGCCGAAGGAGGTGACGAGCATGAACCAACGCGACAGCGGTACCGACGTGGCGGCGCCGCCGGCGAGCGCGCGCAGCACGAACCCGCCCGCCACGGCTGCGATGTCGGCCACCGCGACACTGCGCAGCCACAGCGTGTAGCTGGCGGTGAGCGCAAGGTAGCCGGCGCCAACGGCCGCCAGCGTGGGGTGCACGGCGGCGGCGAGCGCGAGGCCACCGAGCGCCAACACGAGCGCTGCCCCCACCGCCGCACGTATGGATAGCTCGCCCACGGCGATCGGTCGGTGGCGACGGGTGGGATCGTGGCGATCCTCCTCGCGGTCGTGCACGTCGTTGAGCAGGTAGGTGGAGCTGGAGAGCATGCAAAAACAGACGAACGCGACCACCACCTTGCCTGCCACGTCGGGGTGAGTGAGGATCCCGGCAGCGGCCGGGGCGGCGACAACGAGCACATTCTTGAGCCACTGCCGCGGCCGGCAGGCGCGCACGAGCGCGCCGAGTCTCGCGCGGAGGTGCTCAACCGCGGGAGGCGTATCGCCGTGATCCCGAGCGCGTCGCCCAGTGGGCTTGCGACCGGGCACGTCGGGGCGCGTGATCCGCCGAGCAGGCCTATCAAGCGGGCCGACCTCGGCCTGGCCGGAGTCGATCGAAGTATGAACGGGGCCGACTCCAGCATCGACGGAGCCCGCTTCGACTTCCGTGGCGAGCGCCTCACTGCCGGCTGAAGCTGTAGAGCCGATGGGTTCTATGGCAGTACATCTAACTTCGGCGCGGCTCAGCGGTGGGTGAAAATGCTCTTAGCTTGCAGCGCTTTTAGGGGTGTGAGCGGCCCGGCGGCCTACGATCCCCGGCGATGGAGTCGCACATCTCGGCGTCCAGCCGCACGACGCTCGGCCAGCGGTCGGCGCTCCCCTCCGGCCCGGCGCCGCCATCGCCCCGATCGCGACTGCTGCCTCCGGAGGGGCTCGCTGCACGCCTGCGACGGGTGCTGCTTGCCGCCTGTCTGGTCGCACTCGTGCCGGTGCTCGCCTCCTATGTGACGACGATGCTCGAACCCTCCAACTCGAGCCTCGGGATCCGCTCGGTCGAGTGGCTGCGCGACCACGGAGCCGCCGGGCTGGTGACGAAAGTGGAGTCGGTGTACTACTCGCTCGAAGCACCCGAAAAGGGCGGACCGGCGCTGCACGCACTGCCCAAAGTCGGCATCGCCGCGAGGGACACGGGCGGTGGCAGTATCAAGAGCGTCGACCGTCCGCCGCGCGTGCGCCCGCTAGCCTACCCGCCGTTGCCCGGCGAGGGCGTGTGGCGCCCCACACAAGCAACGGAGAGCCGCAGCGACCCGCCACTGCTCGTCACGACCTTCCGTAGCGACCCCTCCGAATACCCGCGCCTGGTCGCGGGCGTCGCGTGGATCAACACTTCGCGCACCACGATCTCGCTGTACGCGGGACGGTTGGAGCCCTCTGTCGAACTCCCCTCGCGCGGCCCGATGGAGGTGCCCCCCGCCGCCCGCGGCCGGCTGCTGGCGACCTTCAACAGCGGCTTCAAGCTCCTCGACGCGGGCGGCGGGTGGGCGCTTGGCGGGCACGCCTACGCCCCGATGCGCGACGGCCAGGCGACGTTGGTGCGTTACGCCGACGGGCGCTACGACGTGATCTCCTGGCATGGCGGCGCGAGTGTGCCCGCCGACGTGGTGTTCGCGCGCCAGAACCTGCCACTGATCGTCTCCGGCGGACGGCCTAGCCCCCTCCTCAACGACAGCGCGGAATGGGGCGCCACACTCGGTAACGCCGTGCAGGTGTGGCGCTCGGGGATCGGCGTCGACCGCTACGGCAATCTGCTCTACGCCGCCGCCAACTACCAGACGGTTGGCAGCCTCGCCGACATCCTGATCCACGCCGGCGCGGTGCGGGCGATGGAGCTCGACATCAACTCCTACTGGACTTCGTTCAACGCCTATGCCCGCCCCGGCGCCCGCGCGCCGTTCAAGCTGCTGGAAGAAATGGAACGCCCGGCTGAACGCTATCTGACCCCGGACGATCGTGACTTCTTCGCGGTGTATCTGCGCTGAAGCGCGGCAGCTCCAGCTCGATGCGCGCCCCGCCGGCGGCGCTCACCGAGGCGCTCACACGCCCCCCGTGGGCCTCGGCGATCGCACGCACGATCGCCAACCCGAGGCCGGCGCCACCCGAGGCGCGGTCGCGGGCGGCGTCGGTGCGGTGGAAGCGGTCGAACACCCGCTCGCGCTGCTCGGACGGAATCCCCGGCCCGTCGTCGTCGACGACCAAGCGCAGGGATTCGTCACCCGGGTGCTCAGCGATGGGCTGAGCTCCAAAGCTGCGACCATGCCGGCCAACACGTTCGACGTAGAGGCGCACGAGCCCAGTTTCATGGTTGGTGTGCTCGATCGCATTGCCGATCAGGTTGCGCAGCGCCTGCGCGAGGCGGTCGGGGTCCGCGAGCAGCGTGCCGGCCGGCACCTCGCCGAGCTCGAAGCGCCGCATCGCCAGCAGCGTGGCGCCGTCCCACAGCTCCTCGACGAAGCTCCCCAGGGCGATCGGCTCCATGCGCAGGAACTGCGTCTGCTCGGCCTTCGCGAGCAACAACAGGTCATCGACGAGTCTCGTGATGCGCGCGATCTCCGCCTGCGCGAGGCGCTCCACGCGGCGCACCTCCTCACCTGAGGGGTTGGGCTGAGCGGCCAGCACCTCCAGCTGCCCGCGGATCACCGTCAGCGGGGTGCGCAGCTCGTGCGAGGCGTCGGCGACGAACTCGCGCTGGCCGGCGAACGCGTCGGTGAGGCGATCGAGCATGTGGTTGAAGGAGTCCGCCAGCACCTGCACCTCGCGGCCGTCGCGCTCGACGTCGTGGATGCGCGGGTGCAGGTCGCCGGCGTCAACCTGGGCGGCGACAGCCGCCATGCGCCGCAACGGGCGCGAGAAGCGGCTGCCGATCAACAGCGAGGCGAGCAGCGCCCCGGCGAGCGCCAGGAAGCCGGCGAGGATGAAGGCGCGCGCGACGCCATGCTGGGCACGTGCCACGCTCGCCAGCGGCTCGCCTACGCCGACGGTGACGCGCTGGGCAGCATGCGGGCCCGTGCCGGCAATGCGCACCTGGCGATTGAGCAGGCGCAGGTAGCCGACGTCAGGGAGAACAAGCGTCGAGAACCCACTGCGCGCAGCGCGCAGCCGGCGCGCTGCCCGATTCTCCTGTTCCTGCACGGCCACGCTCTCGCCATCGTCGGGCGCGTGGCTGCCGAGCAACTCGGGCGTGTTGGTGGCAGTACCAGCGCCGGGGACGAGCGCATACAGAACGGTGGAGCTGGCGTTGAAGGGCTGGCCGGCGACGTACGCACGCGCGGCTGCCAGCACGGCGTGGGGCGTGCGCGCCCTCGAGGCGCTCAGGGCGTGCGCGAACTCACCGGAGTCCCCGGCGATCTCGTGGTCGATCTGGCGGCGCAGCTGGGTGCCGGTGCCCCGGTAAACCGCGAAGAAAGTGATCCCTGAGGAGACGACCACCACGAGCGCCACCCACACCGCCAGGCGCCAGCGGAGGCTGGTCGGCATCAAATTCAGACGGTGCCGCTCGTCAGCCAGCATGGCCGAGGCGGTAGCCGACCGCACGCACGGTGTGGATCGGCGCGGGGGATTGGTCCCCGCCCACCCCGCGCAGCTTGCGGCGCAGGTAGCCGATGTACACGTCCACGATGTTGGTGGCAGGGTCATGCTGGTAGCCCCACACGGCGCTGAGGATCTGCTCGCGCGTAAGCACCCTGCCACGGTGGCGCAGCAGGTACACGAGCAGCTCGAACTCGGTCGTCGAAAGCAGCACCGGCTGGCCCGCGCGCAGCACCTTGCGGCTGAGCATGTCCACCTCGATGTCAGCCACTCGCAGCGTCGTGGTCGAGCCCTGCGCGGCGCTGCGCAGCTGGGCGCGCACCCGTGCCAACAGCTCCGCCAGCGAGAAGGGCTTGACGAGGTAGTCCACCGCGCCGGCGTCCAGCCCGGAGACGCGGTCCTCGATCTCGCCTCTGGCGGTGAGCACGATCACCGGCAGCGCGGGCTTGGAGGCGCGCAGTGCGCTCAGCACCTCGATGCCGCCCTTGCCCGGGAGCATCAGGTCGAGCACGACCGCGTCGAAGCCCTCGCGCAGCGCGCGCGCCTCACCAGCCAGCCCATCGTGCTCGGCCTGCACGGTGAAGCCCTCGGCCTCCATGCCGCGGCGTACGAAGTCGACGATCCCCGGCTCGTCCTCGATCAGCAGGATCGACGGCGCCCTGGTGCTCGCCTGCTCGGAGGGTTGCGCCGACTGCCCCGTCACAACGCCCAGGATAGGGGCGGGTCGGCCGCTTGCACCGACATGCGCCGCTCTTATGGAACTTCTCACACCCTCTTTAGCCACCGCTTGCGTTCTCACAGCACACTGAGACTCAGCTTCGACCTATGCATCGCGACTCCACCACGATCGATGTCCGTCAGCCCCAACCACACCTCCCGCTCCCGCGACGCCGCCCTACGCCGGCTGCGCCGCGCCAACCGCTGGCTGATCGCCGGCAGCGCGACGCTCACTGGGGTGCTCACCGCGGTGGCCGCCAGCGCCTTTCCCGGCAAAACGCTCAAGGAGACGCGCGCGACGTCCTCCCGCAAGGCCCACAGTTCCACCGGAGCAACCGGCACACGCACCGGTAGCGGCACCTCGACAGGTACCTCCACGCTCAAAGCGCCCGCGCAGGCGCCACACTCGAGCACGACCGAAGGGTCGTCTTCCGCCGCCGAAGGATCCTCCTCTTCCGGTTCCTCCTCGGAATCGAGCTCATCGGGCGGCGAAG
>CAYNGQ010000317.1:0-12478 GCA_964396735.1 uncultured Solirubrobacteraceae bacterium
GACGAGGAGTGGCGGCCCTCGGCGGTCGAGGCGGTCGCGGGCATCGAACGGATCAAGGCCGAGATCCCGCACGTCAAGACCTCGCTGGGCGTCTCGAATGTCTCCTTCGGCGTGTCGCCCGGGGCGCGCGCGGTCCTGAACTCGGTCTTCCTGCACCACTGCGTCCAGGCCGGCCTGGACCTCGCGATGGTCAACCCCAACCACATCACGCCCTACTCCGAGATCCCCGACACCGAGCGCGACCTCGCCGACGACCTCGTCTACAACCGCCGCGAGGATGCCCTGGAGCGCTTCATCGCACACTTCGAGACCAAGGGCGAGGAGGACGGCCCACAGGGCGCCGCCGACCCCACCGAGGGGATGGAGCCCGAGGAGGCGCTGCACTTCCACATCCTGCGCCGTCGCAAGGAGGGGGTCGAGGACTGGATCGACCGCTTAGTCGAGAAGATCGGCGCGGTGCCGACGCTCAACGAGGTGCTGCTGCCGGCGATGAAAGAGGTCGGCGACAAGTTCGGCGCCGGCGAGCTGATCCTGCCGTTCGTGCTGCAGTCGGCCGAGGTGATGAAGAAGGCCGTCGCGCGGCTGGAGAACTACCTCGACCGCATCGAGGGCTACACGAAGGGCACCGTCGTGATCGCGACCGTCTTCGGCGACGTCCACGACATCGGCAAGTCGCTCGTCAACACGATCCTCACCAACAACGGCTACACCGTCGTGGATCTCGGCAAGCAGGTGCCCATCCAGACGATCGTGGACGCCGCGCAGGAGCACGACGCGACGGCGATCGGCCTCTCCGCGCTGCTCGTCTCGACCTCCAAGCAGATGCCCGCGTGCATCCAGGAGCTGCACGCCAAGGGCCTCTCCTACCCGGTGCTGATCGGCGGCGCCGCGATCAACCGCGCGTTCGGCTACCGCGCGCTGTATCCGGGCGGCAAAGACTCAGACGTCGTCTACGAGCCGGGCGTCTTCTACTGCAAGGACGCCTTCGAGGGTCTGGCCGTGATGGACCAGCTGATCGACGACGACGCCCGCGGTGCGCTCGTGCAGAAGCTGCTCGCCGGCGCCACCGAGTTCCGCGCCAAGGGCGACGCGCCCGTGGAGGAGCTGAACTTCGCCGACGACTCCGTGCGCTCGGCGGCGCGCACCGACGTGCCGATCCCCACGCCGCCCTTCTGGGGCGTCAAGGAGATCCCCGTCGACCTCGACGAGGTCTACCGCCACCTCGACACGCACGTGCTGTTCAAGCTGCACTGGGGCGGGCGGGGCGTCAAAGGCGAGGCGTGGCAGGCGCTGCTGCGCGATGACTTTCAACCGCGCCTGGAGCGGATGTGGCGCGAGCAGACCTACTTGCACCCGCGCGCGCTGCTGGGTTTCTTCCCCTGCTACAGCGAGGGGAACGAGATCGTCGTGCTCGACCCCGCCGTCATGGACCCCGCCGGAGGCACCGATCCGGCGGGTGGGCGGGCTCCTTCGACAGAGCTGACCCGCTTCGTCTGCCCGCGCCAGCCCAAGGGCGATCGCCTCTGCCTCGCTGATTTCTTCCGCCCGGGAATCAAATCCCACCCACCCCAGCCACCCGCGGAGCTCGACGTGATCGCCGTGCAGGCCGTCACCGTCGGCTCGGAGGTCACCGAGCTGATGGCCAAGCTCGAGGCGGAAGGCGAGTTCGCCGAGCAGCTGTTCGTGCACGGGCTCGGCGTGCAAACCGCCGAGGGGCTCGCCGAGTGGCTGCACTACGAGGTCAGGCGCATGCTCGACATCTCATCCACGCAGGGGCGTCGCTACTCGTGGGGCTACCCGGCGGTGCCCGAGCAGTCAGAGCACCTGAAGGTGGAGAAGCTGCTCGACCTCGGACAGATCGACATGCACATCACCGACGGCTACGCCCCCGAGCCGGAGCAGTCAACGCTCGCGCTCGTCGCCCACCACCCCCAGGCGATCTACTTCGGCACGCGCCAGGGGCGCCTGCTGCCCAACGGCTCGCCCGACGCAGTCATCCGCGGTTCCGACAGCGACCCCTCGCTGTTCGGCGAGCTTGGCGACGAGGACCCGCCGGACGGGGCGATCGAGTCTGAGGACGAGCCGGCGATGGCCGGCTGAGCACGTAACAACCAGAGCCCGCCTTCGTCCCACCGCATCCCACCGGGCGGATGAGGGTATATGGCGAAGAAGGTTCACGAGGTGATCGCGACCCTCGAAGCGCACGGCTGGCGACAGGTGCGTCAGCGCGGAAGCCATCGCCATTTCAGAAATCCGAACAACCCCAATTTGGTCACAGTGACGGGCAAGCGAAGCGCTACGATTCCCGTAGGCCAGTTGCAAGACATCAGACGTAAATCCCGAATCGAGGAGCTGCGATGACCGAGTATCGCGTCATCTATGAGATGGCGGAGGACGGAGGCTGGGGCGCACACTCCCCGGACGTGCCCGGCTGTTGCGTCGCGTGCGGTGAGTCCCGGGCCGAAGTCAAGCGGCTCATACGCGAGGCGATTCCATTTCATTTGGAAGGACTGCGCGAAGTAGGCACGCCAGTACCCGACTCCTACCGCCTCGTCGAGCTGACCGCAGCCTGACGGTCAATCAGGACCCCGGCGCCGCCGCCGCGCGCCCGTTGCTACGCTCGCCGCGCTCAGGCAGCGGCGGCAGGCGCACCGGCGTGGCGTGCATCGTGCGCAGGCGGACCTCCTTCCAGGAGAGGCCCTCCTTGACCAGCGCGGGCATGCCCATGATCGCCGCGGCGGCCACCTCGACCGCCTGCAGCACGATCCCGTAGGCGACGGCGTCGGGAGTGGAGACGTGGTAGGCGCCGGCGAGCACCGCGACGCAGGCGGCCTGGAAGATGCCGACGTTGGCGGGCGTGACGGGCACCACCGCGGTGACGTTGACCGCGAACAGCACGCCCGCTGCGCCGGCGATCCCGACGCGGTGGTCGAGGCCGAGCGCCATCAGCAGCAGCCAGCAGGAGGCGCACTGCAGCGCCCACGCCGAGAGCTGCACCGTCGTGGCCGCGGCCGCGCGGCGCGGTTGTCTGAAGATGCGCAGGCCCTCCCGCACACGCAGCAGCGAGCGGTGCAGTCCGAGCACCAGCGAGTGCAGCCGCGCGTAGCGCGAGATCGCCGAGCGGGGCAGCAGCACGGGGGTGAGCAGCACGAGCAGCAGTGCCGCCACCGGCACCAGCGCCGCGGCGGCGAGCGCCCCGTCGTGGCCGTGCAGGAGCGGCACGCCGGAGAGCATCGCGGCCGCGAGCAGCGCCAGCGCGAGCAGGTTGATCAGTGTCTGCGACACCATCGTGCCGAGCACCACGGGCAGCGTCTCGCGCGGGCGCCCGAGGCGGCGCGCGACGATCAGCGCGCGCGAGGGCTCGCCCAAGCGGGCGGGCAGGGTGGCGGACATCAGCACGCCGATGAACGTCCCCTGCAGCGCGTCGCGCCGGCGCGCCGGCCGCCAGGTGGGGGCGGCCCTGAGGATCGCGTACCAGGCCAGGCCGCGCACGACCATCGAGAGGCACATCAGGCCAAGGCCGGCGGCGATCAGCCCGGGGCTGGAGGCAACAAGGCTGGCCAGCACCCGGCCGACACCGATCCGCGAGAGCGCGGTCAGCGCCAGCGCCAGACCCACGAGCGACACCGCTGCGAGCGCACCGCGACGGGCGATACGCAACGCACGCCGCACCGGCGCAACTGCGAGCGCCGGCTCGGGGCTCGGCAGACGCTGGGCGGGCACCCGCGGCAGCAGGTCGGCGGGGGCGAGGCCCAAGCGCACGGCGAGCCGCCTCGATTTGGTCGGCGCCGCATGCCGGCCCGACTCGCCCGGAGCCGCGAGCTGCCCCGACATGCCCACAGCCCGTCCGAATTGGGCGGGCTCCCGCCCCACCACGGCAAGTGCCTGCTCGTAGACCTCGAGCACCTCGGCGGCAACGCGGG
This sequence comes from uncultured Solirubrobacteraceae bacterium, assembly GCA_964396735.1. Taxonomy (GTDB): domain Bacteria; phylum Actinomycetota; class Thermoleophilia; order Solirubrobacterales; family Solirubrobacteraceae; genus Palsa-744. The sequence continues at coordinate 3,924 of CAYNGQ010000317.1, forward strand.
GCCAGGCGAAGCGCTCGGCGTGCTCGCGGGCGGCAGCCGCCATCCGCGCGCGCCGGGCAGGATCGAGAGCCAACACGCGCAGCGCCTCCGCGAGCTCCCGCGCATCGCCGCGGGGGGTGAGCAGGCCGTCGATGCCGTTGCGCACCACGTCGCGGTAGCCGGCGATGTCCGACGCCACCACGGGCGTGCCGGCGGCGAACGCCTCGGTCAGCACCATCCCGAAGCTCTCGCCGCCGAGCGAGGGCGCGCAGAGCACGTCGGCACGGCGCAGCTGCTCGGCCTTCTCGTCCTCGGTCACCTTGCCTAAGGCATGCACCCCATGGTCGTCGAGCAGCAGCGGAGCGATCTCCTCCGGCGCCGCCCCCACCAGCGTGAGCGTCGCGGGCACGTGCTCGCGCAGCGCCTCGAAGGCGCGCAGCAGCACCGGCAGTCCCTTGCGCTCGACGGCCTGACCGATGAACAGGATGCGCAGCGGGGTCGGCTGCCCAGCTCGCCCCTCCCTTGCCCGCCCCCCGTTGGCGACACCGGAATGCGCACCCCCATTCCCGTCCCCACCAGCAGCCATCAATCCCAGTCCGGACTCTGCCCGAGGATCCAGGCCGGCCGGCGCGAGCTGAACCCCGTTGGGCACGATCCGGTAGCGCCCGCCGAAGAAGCGCCGCGCGGTCCACGCGGCGGCCTCGGAGACCGCGATCCGCGCGTGCAGGCGGTTGATGTGCCGGCGCGCCCCGAGCGCCACCCCGATCCCGTTGGTGAAGGCGTTCTCGGAGAAGCTGTGGAAGGTGCCCACCATCGGGAGGCCGCCCGCGCAGTTGGGGGCATACCAGCCGACGAGGGGCACGACGGGCTCGTGCACGTGGACGAGGTCGTAGCCGCCGGTCTGCAGCTCTCGCCACAGCGCGAGCACGGAGTCGACAGTGGGCGCCAGGTTGGAGATGGCGCCGTTGGCCGGGAACCCGGCGGTGCGCCCGAGCGGCACGACGCGGTCGGGCAGGGACATCGGCTGCGGGCGAGCCCCCCGGTGCATCCTGCGCGCGAGCGTGTCGTCGGGGTCGAAGGGCGCGAGGATGCGCGCCTCGTGACCGACCGCCTGCAGCTCGTCGGCGAGCGCCTCGATGTGGCGGGTGACGCCGCCCGGATAGGTCCACGAGTAGGGCGAGACGAGTGCGATCCGCACAAATGCAACCTTAGTACAAGCGGCCGTTGGCTCGACCACGAGGAGTGGGGTTCGGCGAGACGCCATCCATCCTCTCACGCCGGCGGGCCGCTAGCCTGTGAGCGTGAGTAAGCGCCACTTCGTCAAGTACACCTTCCTGCGGCTCGACCCGGCGTGGCGACGTCTGGACGCCGAGCAGCGCGCGCAGGACAAGCGCGAGCTCATGGCCGCGTGCGAGGACTTCGCCGACGGCCACCTGCTGCAGAGCTTCTCGCTGGTGGGCACCCGCGGCGATGCGGAGCTGCTGCTGATCTCCGAGGCGGAGAACCTCGATCGCATCCACGAGTTCCACGTGGTGCTGCTGCAGAGCGGCTTGATGAAGTGGGCGAGCACCCCCTACTCGTTCCTGGGGATGCGCAAGAGCTCGGAGTACTCCGAAGACGAGCGCACCCACCCGCGCGCGTTCCGCGGCAAGTACGTGTTCGTGTACCCGTTCGTGAAGTCGCGTGAGTGGTATGGCCTGCCCGCGCAGGAGCGCTGGCGGATCATGCAGGGGCACATCGCCGTGGGACGGGAATACCCGGGCGTGGACAACCACACGACTTACTCCTTCGGCCTCGACGACCAGGAGTTCGTGGTCGCGTTCGACACCGACGACGTGGGCACGTTCCTCGATCTGGTGCAGCGCCTGCGCACGACCGAGGCCTCGCGCTACACCGTCAGGGACACGCCGAGCTTCACCTGCATTGCCGCCTCGCTACCGCGCGCGCTCAACGCGCTCGACGGCGAGCCGGTCGCACTCGAGGCGTTGCCTTCTGCCTGAGCGTGGCCTCGCCCACCTGCGCCGGGCCGACCCGGTGCTCGCCGGCGTGATAGCGGCCGTGGGACCAAAGCTTGGCGATGCTCGCGCCGGGCGACCCGCCGACCACTACGGCGCGCTGGTGCGCGCAATCGTCGGCCAGCAGCTTTCGACGAAGGCGGCACGCTCGATCTACCTGCGCCTGACCGAGCGCTTCGACGGCAGCACTCCAACACCCGAGCAGGTGCTGGCGGACGAGCCCGAAGAGCTGCGCGCCGCGGCGGGTCTGTCCCGCGCGAAGGTGGGCTATCTGCGCTCGCTGGCCGAGCACGTGCTCTCCGGCGAGCTGGAGCTCGAGCGCCTCGACGATCTCGACGACGACACGGTGATCGCCGAGCTCGTCGCGGTCAAGGGCCTGGGCATGTGGAGCGCGCACATGTTCCTGATGTTCCACCTCCAGCGCCCCGACGTGCTGCCGGTCGGCGACCTCGGCATCCGCCGCGCGATCGAGCGCGCCTACGACTTGGACGCGCTCCCCGATGCCCCCGAGATGGAGCGGATCGCCGAGCCCTGGCGCCCGCACCGCACGCTGGCCTGCCGCTATCTATGGCGCTCGCTCGATAACGAACCCACGTAGCTGCCGCAGCGCCCCGTCTGGCGTCGGAGGGCAAGCAGAGCAAGGACGCAAGGAGCGAAGTGTGCTTTAGCACATGAGCGACTGAGGACGCAGCTATGCGCCGCCATCCGACGTCAGACGGCTGAGACCTGCTCCTCCTCGGCCACCCGGAAGGACGAGCCGCAGCCGCAGGCGGCGACGACGTTGGGGTTGTTGACCTTGAAGCCGGCGCCCTGGAGACTCTCCTCGTAGTCGATCTCCGAGCCGTACACGTACTGGAGAGACGAGCGGTCGACCAGCAGCTTCAGCCCGTGGCTCTCGAACACGGCGTCGCTCTCGCGCTGCTCGTCGAAGGCCAGCTGGTACTGGAAGCCCGAGCAGCCGCCTCCGCGCACCCCGACGCGCAGCCCCGCGAGCGCCACGTCGGCGCTCTGGGCGTCGAGGAACTCGCGCACCTTCTCGGCTCCCTTGTCGGTGAATGCAACCATCGCTATCCAAAGTGTAGCGAGGTGCGTTGCCGCGGCTATCCTTGGCCTGAGATGCCCACCCCCGAGGAGATCAAGCTGCGCATCGAGACCGCAATCCCGGGAGCCCGCGCCGAGGTGGAGGACTACACCGGCGGCGGCGACCACTTCCGCGCGAGCGTCACCGCGGAGGCGTTCGCGGGGCGCAGTCGCATCGAGCAGCACCGCCTCGTCTATGACGTGTTCGGCGCGGAGATCGGCGGGCCGATCCACGCGCTGTCGCTGAAGACCGCAGTCGCCTGAGAGCCGGAACCCCACCACCACACCACGAGCGCCCCCCAAGCGTCCCAAAAGGAGTCCTTTCCATGAAGAGCATCGACCCGATCACCGCCCCCTCCACCCAGTCCAACCCGATCCGCGTGGCGATCGAGCAGGCGATCGCCGAGAACCCCGTGATCCTCTTCATGAAGGGCACCCCGGACGCTCCCGCGTGCGGCTTCTCGGCGCGCACGGTCGCCGCGCTGCAGGCGCTCGACGCCGGCTTCGCGGCGGTGGACATCCTCCCCGATCCCCGTATCCGCCAGGAGCTCTCCGCCCTCTCCAACTGGCCCACGATCCCGCAGCTGTTCGTGGACGGCGAGCTGGTCGGAGGCTGCGACATCGTCATGGAGATGTACGAGTCGGGCGAGCTGGCGGAGACCCTCGGCGTCGAGGGCAGCTCGGCGCAGACGCCGGCCGAGCAGCTGCCGGACGAGGCCGCCGCGAGCGGCCTGCAGATCGAGAACCGGCTGAGCTGAGCGGCAGGGCAACGGAACACGCGGCCAAGCGGCCACGAACAATGCGCGCAGGGCGTTGCCCAAGAACAGCGCGCGCGGGGCGTTGCTATAGGGTGCTCGCCCGATGCCCCCGGTAGCGATCGTCACCGACACCACCCAATACCTGCCACGCACGCTGATGGAGAGCGAAGGCATCCATCAGGTGAGCCTGTATGTGGGGTGGGGCGAGGACAAACAGCGCGAGAGCGAGCTGGAGAGCTTCGACGCCTTCTATGAGCAGCTGCGCACCAACCCCGATCTGCCCACCACCTCCCAGCCCTCGATCGGAGACTTCCTCGCGGTGTGGGAGCCGCTGCTGGAGGCGGGGCAGGACATCGTCTCGGTGCACCTCTCGGGAGGGATCTCCGGCACCTGCGAGGCGGCCCGCCAGGCCCGCGGCCTGCTCGCCGAGCGCGGCATGGGCGAGCGCGTGGAGGTGATCGACGGGGAGACGGCCTGCGGCGGGCTCGGCCTGCTCGCGCTCGCGGGCGCCGCGGCGGCGCGCGGCGGCGCCGACAAGGAGGGCGTGATCGCCCGCATCCGCGAGACCCGGGCGGCGCTGAAAATCTGGTTTTGCATCGACACCCTCGAGTACCTGCGCCGCGGCGGGCGCGTCGGCAAGGCGCAGGCATGGCTGGGGGGCACGCTGCGGATCAAGCCGATCCTCACGCTGGGCTACGAAATCACGCCCGTCGAGCGCGTGCGCACCGCCGGCAGGGCGTTCGAGCGGATGGTGCAGTACATGCACGAACTGCGCGAGGCCGGCTCGGATGCGTGGGTGGTACAGCACATCCAGGCCACCGACCAGGCCCAGCGGCTGATCGACCACGGGCGCGAGATCTACGGTTCTGAGCCGCTGTTCGTCTCCGAGGTCGGCCCTGTGATCGGCACCTACGTGGGCCCGGGCCTCGTGGGCGTCGGCGGGATCCCCCGCGCGCTGCTGGCCTGAGGAAATTCGAGGGGCCGCGTGGAGATGTTTTCTTTCAAGCCCCCAACCACTTCACAAAATGAAGGGTTTGGGCCCCAAAACAAAACATCCAACCACCCCCAACCACTTCACAAAATGAAGGGCTAACGCCGCCGACGACGCCGCCGGCTGCGCATCCCGAGCGTGAGGCCGATGACGGCGGCGCCGATCAGCAGCTCGCGTTTGTGGCGCTCGACGTGGGCGCGCCAGTCGGTGAGCCGCGCCACCTCGACATGGAGACGCTCCATCGACACCGCCAGCTCCGCGCGGTTGGCCTCCATCGAGCTGCGGATCTCCGCCGGGGAGCGCTGCGCCATCACCGCGCTCCCTTGCCGTCGTGCTCTGAGCCCGAGCCCATCGTCTCGCGGATCAGGCGGGCCTCCTCGATCGCCATCGTCGGCACCGGGGGTGAGCCTTTTTTGACGACTTTGGCGGCCACCAACCCCGCGAGCACGCCGAGCACCAGCAGGATCAGCGCCATCGCGAAGAAGCCCCAGAAGTAGGTGAATTCGTTGCCGATCGGCAGCTCGTAGTAGAGCAACCAGGCGAGGCCGATCAGCACGAAGAAGAGCGCCGTCACGATGAAGATGCCCGCGGCGACCGCAACCACCGCGCCGCGCGCCAGCTTGGCGACCTTCTCGGTGACCTCCGCCTTGGCGAGCTCGACCTCCTCGTGCACCAGCACCGCCACGCGCTCAGATACGTCGGTGATCGCCGTGGCGATGTTTTGAGGCTGCTGCCCCTCGCGCGGGCCAGGGGGGGATCCGGGTCCCGCTGCGCTCACTCGGGAGGCTCCTCGTCGAACACCCGTCGCCACACCACGCCGGCGGCGCGCTGCACGAGGACACTCGCGAGGGCGCCGAGCGCGGTGAGCATGCCCGACCACATCAAACGCTTGACCATCTCGTTCTCCATCATCCGGGAAGTGTATTGCCCACGGTGGTCGTCTTTGACGTCCCCCTCCGGGAACGACCGGCGGGAGGAGCCTCCAGCCCCCCGCACACGGTCTCCACCACCAGCCACTTGGCGCGCTCGTACTGATCCTCCTCACAGGGCAGCAGCCCGAAGATCCAGCCTGTGAGCATCTGCTCGATCGCCCCATAGAAGGACATCGCGGCGAAGCGCGCGTCGATCTCGGTCTTGAAGGTGCCCTCGGCCTGCGCGGCGGTGACGATCTCGGCGATCAGCTCATACGCCTGGCGGATCTGCGCGAGGTGGGTCTGGCCGAAGGAGTTGGCCGCGCGGGTGACCTCGACGATGATCACCTTCATCAGGTCGGGATCGTGGCGGTAGGAGTCCACGATGAAGGAGGCGATCTCGTGCAGCTTCTCGCGCGCCCCCAGCTCCTCCCGCGCGTCCACCGCGCGAATCGTCTCGAGCATCACGTTCCAGCGCTCGAGGAACAGCGTGTCGAGGATCTCGTCCTTGGAGGCGAAGTAGTGGTACACCAGGCCATACGCCACCCCCGCCTCGTCGGCGATGTCGGAGACCCGGCAGGCGTGGAAGCCCTGGCGCGCGAACACCCGCACGGCGGCGTCGAGGATCATGCGCCGCTTGTCGGGACCGTTCTTGGCGCGCGCAACGCTCACGCGGGCTCCTCCACCGGAGAGCCGTACACCTGCGGGCGACGGTGGGCAAGGACGGGCAGCTGAGCACGGATCTCCATCTGACGGTCGAGGTCGAGGTCGGCCGCGACGAAGCCCTCGCGGTCCTCGGCGCGCGCGAGCACGACCCCCCAGGGATCGACGATCATCGAGCGCCCCCCGGCGTGATGCCCGCCGGGGTCGGGACCGACCTGGTTGGCGGCGATCACGAACATCTCGTTCTCGATCGCCCGCGCACGCACGAGGATCTCCCAGTGGTCGCGCGTGGTGGGCAGCGTGAAGGCGGAGGGCAGCACCACCACGCGGGCGCCACGCAGCGCGAGCGCACCGAACAGCTCGGGGAAGCGCAGGTCGTAGCAGATCGACATCCCCAGCTCGACGCCGTCGGCGGTCGCGCTCGACACGATCTCCTCGCCGGGCTCGGTGACCGCGGACTCGCGGTAGGCGCGGCCGGCGACCTCGACGTCGAACATGTGCAGCTTGCGGTACACCGCCCGCACCTCCCCGTGCGGATCGACGTGCACGGAGGTGTTGGCGAGCTTCCCGCCGCTGCCAACGTGCATGGACGTGTTGGCGAGCTTCCCGCCCGCCGCCCCTCGATCGGCCTGCGGCGCCTCGACGATCGACCCCACCACCAGGTCGATCGCAAGCTCCCGCGCGATCGCCCGTGCCCACGAGACGGCGGGCCCGTCGAGCGTCTCGGCGCCCGCGCGCAGATCGTCGTCGGCCCCGAGAACGCTCCACTTCTCCGGGAGTACGATCAGTCGCGCCCCATCCGCCGCCGCGGCGCGCGTAAGGCGATCGGCGGCGGCCATGTTCGCGGCCTTCTCGGCCGTGGAGTTGAGCTGGACCGCGGCGACCCTCAAAAGCGCACTCCCTTCCATGAGCGTCTCCCCACAGAATAGATTGACTAGTCAGTCAACGAACTCAAGCATAGCGCCGGCTGGGCCCGTGCCGCCCGCCCGCATGCCTCTCTTCCGTGGAACGCGCCCCCTGAAGCGCTGGCGCTACGTGGGGATCTTCTGCGAGGAGCTGATGGCGTGTGCGGCCACCGTGCAGGTGGGACCGGCGCGCCAGACGTTCTGGGCGATCCTCTCGCGCGAGGACCGTCGACTGTGTGAGCGCACGCATACGCTCGCCGGCCGAGGGGCGGTGGAGCTCACGCCGGGGCGGTTGCGCGTGCGCGACAACGGCGTGGCGCTCGACCTCGTGCTGGCTGAAGACGCGGGCATCGAGGCACTGTGCCCCCACGGCCGAGGTTACGTGTGGACGCGCAAGCAGGCGGGGATCCCCGCGCGCGGCACCGTGGCCCTTGACGGCGGCCCCCCACGCACGATCGAGGCGCTGGCGGTGGTGGACGACACCGCCGGCTACCACGCGCGCGTGACCGAGTGGCGATGGGCGGCGGGGGTCGGCGTGGACCCCAGTGGGGCGCCGTTGGCTTTCAATCTCGTCGAGGGCGTCAACGACCCCCCAACCGAAGCCGGTAGACACTCGCCTCCGACCGAAGCGGGGAGACACTCGCCTCCGGCGAGCATCCCCCGTTCGGCCAGCATCCCCGTTTCGGCCAGCAGCGAGCGCGCGGTGTGGGTGGCGGGCGAGCCACACGAGGTGGCAGCGGTGCACTTCGCGGCCGATCTCTCACGGATCGACTCAGCCGACGGCTCGCAACTGCGCTTCACCGCCGAGGCGCAGCGCAGCCGTCGCGAGAACCTGCTGTTGGTGCGCAGCGACTACCGCGCACCGTTCGGGACCTTCAGCGGCACGCTCCCCGGCGGGGTCGAGCTGGCGCACGGTATGGGCGTGGTGGAGCACCACCGCGCGCGGTGGTAGGGCTACGCCCGGAACGTGGTGCCCTGCCCCGCCGTGGCGGCCGGCCCGGCGGCGGCGCCCGACTTCAGCAGCGCGGCGATCTCCTCGGCGGAGTAGCCAACGGCGGCGAGCACCTCCTCGGTGTGCTCGCCGAGCGCGGGGCCGGGGAGGCGGTCGTGGGCGCCGGGAGTGCGCTCAAGCTTGATGGGCACGCCGAGCTGGCGCACACCTCCCTCGACGCCGGGCTGCTGGAGGTTGACGACCATCTCGCGAGCGCGCACCAGCTCGGAGTCGAGCGCCTCGTCGAGCTCCAGCACCGACT
>CAYNGQ010000318.1:0-5317 GCA_964396735.1 uncultured Solirubrobacteraceae bacterium
GAGCTCATACCCCTTCGCCGCGCACACCATCGCCAGCGCGATCCCCGTATTGCCGCTGGTTGCCTCCACGATCGTCGTGCGGCCCGGCGCGATCCGCCCCTCCTCCTCAGCCGCCTCGATCATCGCCACGCCGATCCTGTCCTTCACGCTTCCCCCGGGGTTGGCCGACTCGACCTTCCCGTACAACCGCACCCCGTCGCCCTGCTCCCTCTCGCCCAGCAGTCTCGGCAGCTCCACCAGCGGCGTCTCCCCCACCAGTTCCGCAATGTTGATCGGGATTCGGGGCATCCGCGCACGACAATAGTGGGCGCGTCGTCCCGAGGTCCGCGCCAAGCGACGCCACGCCCAAGCGGCACACTCAGATGTGGTACATGCTCGCGCCCGCCTCGCGCGTCTCGCGCTCGATCACGTCGGCGATCGTGGTGTCGCCCAGCACCTTGCGCGCGGCCTGGGCCGCGTCCGCGAACACGCCGTCGGAATCGCGGCCGAGGGGGCCGTCGAGCAGCTCCACCACCTCCAGCACGCTCACGGTGGCGGGGTCGCGGGCGAAGGTGTAGCCGCCCTTGACGCCCCGCTGAGAGCTGAGGATCCCGGCGCGGCGCAACACCGCGAACAGTTGCTCGAGGAACTGCACCGGCACCTCGCGGCGTCGCGCCAGCTCGCCAATCGGCACCGGCCCCGCGCCCCCGCTGCGACCCAGCTCCGCCAGCGCCTGCACGGCATACGGCGACTTGCTGGTGATCGAGATCATCGCGCGCTCACCCGCGCGATGCTAGGGATCTACAACCAACCGCGCTCTGTGGCGATCAGCACCGCCTGCGCGCGGTCGACCGCGCCGAGCTTGCCGTAGATGTTGTGCAGATGCGTGCGCACCGTGCTCGTGGAGAGGGTCAGCTCATGAGCGATCTGCTTGTATACCTTGCCTTCGGCGAGACGCTGCAGCACGCCCAGCTCGCGGCCCGACAGCGGGCAGGGATCGACGTGGCGCTGACGCTGGTTGGTGGCCGTGGGCAGCTCGTACATCACCCGGCGCAGCTCCTCCGGGCCGAGGCCCACCAGGCGCGCGGTGCGCAGCATCTCTGCCGGGGACACCTGGGCGCCCTGCGTGTAGTGGGCGAGCATATCCGCGAGGCGCACAAACGCCGCCTCGCCGGCGGCCTCCTGGCTGTGGTGGCGTTCGATCACCGTTGCGATCGACACCGGCATCCCCCAGCGCCGCGCCAGCACCCCGCCGACGAGCGCGTGGTCGACGCCCAGCTCGCGGCGCTCCTGGTGGATGCGCTGCTCGGGGGTCTGCGCGCCCTGGTGCACCTGCGAGGGATACCCGGGGTAGGCGTGCATCAGCACCAGCTTGCCGATGTCGTGCAGCAGGCTCGTCACCGTCAGGCGATCACGGCTCTCATAGCCGACCTCCGCCGCCACCCGATCCGCGGCATGCTGGGTCGCCAAGGCGTGCAGCCGGAAGCGCTCCGGCGCCGCATCCCACACGCTTGCACGCTCGAAGAAATCGAAGGTCCTCACCCTCGCCGCCAGCGCCTGCACGGTTTGGGGGGAGAGCACCTCCACCGCTCCCACCACCGTGTCTACGCGCCCGCGCGTCCCCTGCACCTGGTTGGCCATGCGCAGCACCGCCGTCACCAGCGCCACATCCGACTCCACCGCGCTGACCACGTCAGCGGTCGCCACGTGGTCCTTGGACATCACCGCCAGCAGCCGCTTGCGCGACTCCGCCAGCGCCGGAAAGCCCTCGAGCGCTTCGAACGCCTGCGTCAGGCGCCGTCCGTGCCCCTCGTTCTGATGGCGGCCGTTCCCTGAGGAAGCGGGCTCGCTGGCCGAAACGGGGATGCGCGCAGCAGGCGCGTGTCTCCCGGCTTCGGTCGCGTTGGGCCGCTCCTTGGCCCGCTGCCGCTGTGTGGTGGCTGTTGCTTGCATGCTCCTGCGCACCTACCTTGCAGTCGTTTGCCACCCAATCCATTGGGCGGCCTGGTCTGACCCTCTATCGGCAGGCGTGGACGTTCGGTTGAGGCATTTAGCCGCAGGTATTGTTCGGTAATCGGCCGCGTCCCGCTGTTTTCAAGGAGGCTTGGGCGACTTTCCTCGAGGTGGGACTCCCCTGGCTCCACTCAGCCGTCGCTGGCAAGCGCCGCGTCGATCCGCCGCAGCGTCTCCTCGCGACCGAGCAGCGCCACGCTCTCGAAGATCCCGGGCGAGATCGTCGTGCCGGTGAGCGCCACGCGCAGCGGTTGATACACCTCGCGCGGTTTGGCGCCACGCTCGGCGATCACTGCCTCCAAAGCCTCCTGCACCGCGGCCTCGTCGAAGCTCGCGATCTCGCTCAGGGCTGAGCGGACCCGACCGAGCGCCTGACGCCCGCCGTCGTCCAGCCAGCGCGTGCGCGCCGCGGGATCGTCGATCGGCTCGTCCAGCAGCGGGCCGGCGAGCGGCCAGAAGTCGGCGAGCGTCTGGATTTTCTCCTGGCTGATTCGTGCCGCCTGCTCGAGGCCGGTGCGCCCGGTGCGCTCCTCCAGGCGGCGCGCCAGCTCGGTGGGCGAGAGCTCGCGGATGTATACGCCGTTCAGCCAGCGCAGCTTCGCCTCGTCGAACTGCGCCGGGTTGCGACTGACGCGCTCCAGCGCGAAGCGCTCGACGAGCTGCTCGGTGGACATCACCGTGGCGTCGTCCCCCGCGCCCCAGCCGAGCAGCGCCAGGTAGTTGCGCACCGCCTCGGGCAGGTAGCCAGCGGCGCGCAGCTCCTGCACCGAGGCCGCGCCGTGGCGCTTTGAGAGCTTCTTGCCGTCCGGCCCGTGCAGCAGGGGCAGGTGCGCATAGAGGGCAGCGCAGCGTCGGGCGCGAAGCCGGCGGCGCGGGCGGCCTCGAGCACGAGCAGCTGCTTGGGGGTGTTGGAGAGGTGGTCCTCGCCGCGCACCACGTGCGTGATCCGCGCGTCGAGGTCGTCGATCGCGACGGCGAAGTTGTAGAGCACCGAGCCGTCGGCGCGGGCGATCACGGGGTCGTCCAGGTGGACGTGCTCGAAGCGCGTGTCGCCGCGGATCACATCGTGGACGACGGTGGCGCCCTCGTCGGGCACGCGCAAGCGCACCGCCCCCTCCGCCTCGTCCTCGCCGCGGAAGCCACGCTCGGCCCCATGCAGCTGCTTGTATGCCTTCACGTCCTCGGCGGTCGCGCCTGAGCGGTAGGCGAGGCCGCTGGCAAGCAGCGCCGCAAGCGCCTCTTGATGGCGCTCGGTGCGCTCGGTCTGGAAGATCGGCCCCTCGTCCCAGTCGAGCTCCAGCCAGCGCAGCGCGTCGAGGATCTGCTCGACGTTCTCGGGCGTGGAGCGCTCGCGGTCGGTGTCCTCGATGCGCAGCACCAGCGTCCCCCCCTTGCCGCGCGCCAGCAGCCAGTTGAACAGCGCGGTGCGCGCGCCGCCGATATGCAGCGCGCCGGTTGGGGATGGGGCGAACCTTACGCGCAACGGGCTGCTCGGCGGTGGTGGATGTTCAACTGAGTAGCGCATGCACCGGGCAAGCAGGCACCGCGTGGCGGGAAGACGTGGAAGCGGGCGCAAACCATAAGATCGCCGCCATGCTAATCGGAGCGCACGTCTCGCCGGCCGGCGGCCTGCCCAAAGCGATCGAGCGGGGGAAGGAGCGCGGCTGCCGCGCGATCCAGATCTTCAACCAGTCTCCGCGCATGTGGCGACCCACCGTGTACCGCGATGAGGACGTCGCCGCCTTCACGGAGGCGTTTGCCGCCAGTCCGATCGACGCGGTGCTGATCCACGCGGTGTACCTGCTCAACTGCGCCAGCGAGGACCCCGACATCCGCGCCAAAACGCTCACGTCCCTGATCCACTCGCTGCGCGTGGGGGCTTCGATCGGGGCCAGCGGCGTGGTGCTGCACCCCGGCTCGGCGAAGACCGGCCACGTCGGCGAGGCGATCGCCCGGGCGGGCGCCACGATCCGCGAGGCGCTCGCTGAGAGCGATGGTTGCCCGCTGCACCTGGAGAACACCGCCGGTGGCGGCGGCACCCTGGGGCGCTCGGTGGAGGAGCTCGCTGCCCTGATCGACGCCGCCGGGAGCGGGAAGCGGCTGGGGGTGTGCCTGGATTCCTGTCACCTGTTCGCCTCCGGGTATGACATCCGTACGCCCGCGGGCATGGATGGGCTGCTGGAGGAGGTCTCCGCGAAGATCGGCCTCGAGCGGTTGGGCTCGCTGCACCTCAACGACTCGCAGGGAGCTCTCGGCTCGTGTCGTGACCGCCACGCCAATGTCGGGCAGGGGGAGCTGGGCGAGCGCGGCTGCGCGACCTTCCTCGCCGCCGCCCCGTTCGAGGATCTGCCCTGCGTGCTTGAGACCCCGGGTCCGGGCGGCCACGGTGGCCCCACCGCCGAGGAGGTCGCACTGGCGATGTCCCTGCACAAGCGAGGAGTGCAAGCATGACGCAGGCGCGAAGCGCGTCGTTGAAAGGACCTCAGGCCACCGCCAGGCAGGCGGGGGCGAGCACCTGCTCCAGCTCGGCCCGCAGCGTAGGGGTGGGCGCTACCCGGTAGGCCTCTCCGAGGCGCAGACGGCGAGGGCCGGCGGTGGTGTCCATCTCGAGCACCACCTCCGCGGGACCCGGGAAGTTTCCGATCACGTGCTTGAGCTCGTCGATCGCGCTCGCGGGCAGCTTGGCGGCGTCGATCCGCAGGCACACCGGCCGGGCCGGCTTCGCCGCCCGCGCCGACGCGGCACGCGCGTCCGCCACCTCCTGCTCGCTGGGGGCGAAGGTCTCCGCCGACTGCACCACCAGGCAGGTCTTGCCGGCTTCCTTGTGATCGACGCGACCGCGCACCAGCACCACCTGATCGACGGCGAGCACCGCCTCGTGCTCGGCGAGCGCCTTGCCGAACACCAGCATCTCCACCGAGCCCTCGAGATCGTCGAGCGTGGCGAACATCATGTGGTCGCCATTGCGGGTGCGGATGCGCTTTGACTCGGTCACGATCCCGCCGACGGTGACCCACTCCTTGTCGCGGCGTCCGGCCAGCTTCTCGAGCGGGCAGTCGGCGCGGGCGCGCAGCGCCTCGCGCACCGGCTTGAGCGGGTGCGCGGAGACGAACAGACCGATGGCCTCCTTCTCCGCGGCCAGCAGCTCCGCCTGGTCGAACTCCTCGGCGGGGATCGGTGGATGATCGAGTCCTCGGCCGCCCGGGCGCACCGGGCCAGCTCCGGGAAGCGCACCCACGCCGGCGCCGAGCGCTCCCCCACCGTTCTGTGCGCCGCCCGCGTCTTCCAGGTCGAAGATCGAGCCCTGGCCGATCTGGGCGTCCTG
>CAYNGQ010000319.1:0-1803 GCA_964396735.1 uncultured Solirubrobacteraceae bacterium
ACACCGGGGTCAGTGCGAAGATCCCGGCCGCGAGCAGCCCCGCCTCCGGCCCCATCCACCGCCGCACCACCCGGTACATGACCAGGACCGACACGACGCCCTCGATCACCTGCGGCAGCGCCAGCGACCAGGCGTGGAAGCCGAAGATACGCGCCGATATCGCCTGTGGCACGAACGACCCGGCGAGCTTGTCCAAGGTGATGGTCGCCTTCGGGTCGAAGGCACCGTAGAGGAACGCCTTCCAGCTCACTGACATGCTCTTCACCGCGACCGAGTAGAAGCCCTCGAACCCGGCGTTGGCGATGTTCCGCGCGTACAGCAGCGTGGCGACCGCCGCGATCCCGAGCAGGGCCGGCCGCGCCCAGGCCGGCTGATCCTTGGGTGACTTCCAGAACTCCCAGCGCCCGCTGAGCGGCATCGTTTCCCCCGTGAGTGCGTCCCTGTGTTACCGGCGCATCACTCTACGGAGCGAACCTGGAAAATCAGCCCCGACGCTTGAACCGGCGTTTCCCGGCATTTAGTCGCTGGCGGAACGTTATGCGCGAACGGGATTGCGTATGGCTGCGGGGCAGCTTGAGTTCGATTTCGGCGAATCTGGTGCACTACGACGTGTAGTCCGTGGAGTCGTGACAACTCAGGCCCGTGCGCGGCGGGCGCGGCCTGGCTGACGATTCAGCGGGCCTTGTCGGAGCGGCCTCCTAGGATGGACCGGTGAGGCGATTCGTGCAGCAGCCAGACTACGAGGGCGCGGAGTTCATCGACCTGTCAATGGCCAGCGCGACCTTCCGCGAGGTGGATCTCAGCGACGCCCGGATGCATGGCGTGCTGCTGCTCAATGCCGACATCGACGGGGCGATCGATGGGCTGCGCGTTAATGGCGTTGAGGTCATGCCGTTGATTGAGGCCGAGCTGGATCGCCTGCACCCCGAACGGCTTCGACTGCGAGCGACCACACCCGAGACGATGCGTGACGCGGTGGATGTCATCGAGGAGCTCTGGCACGCGACGGTCCGACGCGCAAGCACGCTGCCGGAGGAAGCCGTCTACACATCAGTGAACGACGAATGGTCGCTCGCTCAAACCCTGCGCCACACGATCTTCGTCGTGGACGCGTGGTACGGCCACGCGGCGGCCCTTCGCCCGAGCCCGTTCCATCCGATCGGCGTGCCCGCCTCGTTCACCACCAACGGCGCCGAGTTCGGCATCGACGAGTCGGCCGCGCCCACCCTCGGCGAGATCCTCGCCGTGCGCGCCGAGCGGATCGCCGATCTGCGCGCGTATCTGGCGGAGGTCACGCAGGAGGAGCTGGACCGAGTGAGGGGGCCGAACACCGCGATCGGCTGCCCGCCGCCGGTCGAGCGCACGGCGGCTGAGTGCCTGCGAGTCATCTTCAGCGACGAGTGGGCGCACGTGCAGTTCGCCAACCGTGACCTGGCCATCCTGGAAGAGCAGCATGCCTGATGCCCCGCGAGGTCAATGGCCGCACAGTGCGGATTTCTATCGACCGGACCCGAGCTGCACAGCCACCGCGGTAATCAGGAACTCCCCGCACCCGGCTTCAGGGGGTGCTGGTCAGCGGCCTGCTGGACGGCGTCGCGGTTGCGTCTTGCCCGCCGAGGTTGAGCACCTGGTCGAGCCAGTCGAAGTCGCGGGAGTGGAACACGGTGCGAGCGCCGCTTTCGCAATGCTGTCCGGCGCCTTCGGCGGAGGGGAACCGGTAGTACCGCTTGCGGCAGGTGAGTGCGTCGTAGAGTTTCCTGGCATCGGCGCTGAGGTCGTCGTTTTCGGCTGAGCAGACGAAGG
>CAYNGQ010000320.1:0-3076 GCA_964396735.1 uncultured Solirubrobacteraceae bacterium
TACACGGAGGATCGGTTGATGGCGATTCCGGCCCTGGTGATGCTTGCCGGCTATCGGGCCTGGCTGCCAGGGCGCGCCCGTGCGGCGCTACGGGCGGGCCGCTTTGACGCGATCATGGCGCATTGGCGGGTGGTGACCGCGGCACTGGTGAGCGCCGTGACGGCCGCAGGGGGGGAACTGTATGTCTGGACAGTCGACGACGCCGCGCAGATGGCCCGTCTGATGAGAATGGGCGTCGACGGGATCATCACCAACGACCCCCGCCTCTTCTCGCCCTTCATTTTGTGAAGTGGTATAGGGCCTTTGAAAGACATCTAACGACCCTCCTTCGATTGCCCACCGCCCTCAGGGGAGCACGCATGTCGCCGCGCTGAACCCCTTTGGTTCGGCGCCCGCGAGACTCTTGTGCCCGGCCGTGGTGGGGAGGCTGACGAGGTGCACCACGTGACCACTGCGGCGCCACTGGAATTCCACCTGACCGCGCAACGTATAGGCGCTGGGGGTGGGCTTGAGTTCGAAGGTGCGCCCCGCCTGGCGGGTGGAGGCGGCGGAGCCGATCGGCACGAAGCCGGAATCGGCGCTCTTGCCGAGATCTGCCCACTGCTTGGTGGTCGCGTCGAGGGACTGCACCAGGAAGCGCATGTACATCGCGTCGTGTGGATGCCCGTCGCTTGGCATCGAGCCGCGAATGCCGATCGTGTTGGGATGGTGGGGCGCGTTGCAGATGTCAACGGTCGCCCACAGTTCGGGAGACTTCGCCAGCGGCGTGAACGAGGATCGGGCGAGCGCGCCCGTCATTGCTACGGGCGTTGCCCCCGCCGCCAGCGCCGCCGCGAGCCCCCCGGCCGCGATCAGTGCCGGTGCAATCCTCCGTAATGAGACCATCATGTGAAGATAGCGCCGCTGGGATGGTGGATCGCCGGCAGAGCGGGTCCGCATCAGGTGGAGAAGTGAGCCGCCGGCAGCTGCGGTCGGCATCGGGTGGGGAAAGCGGGCTGGCGGGTGCGAGGTGGGCCGCCAATGTCGGGAGGTGTGATATCCACTTTGGCGATGCGGGCGCCAAGCTCAGCGGAGGTCGTGGAGCTGCTCGGCCGCGTGCCCGTGTTCTCGACGCTCGAGGAGGCCGACCTCCAGCGCATCGCCCAACTGGCGGTGCCCCGGAGCTTCGAGACCGGTCAGGTGGTGTTCCGCGAGGGAGATCGGAGCGACACCTGTTACGTCGTGCACTTCGGGCGCGCCCGAGCGGTGCACGATCACGGCGACGGGCGCACGATCACGCTGGCGACGTTCGGCCCGGGAGATATCTTCGGAGAGCTGGCGCTGTTCGAGGACGAGCGCCGCTCGGCCACGGTGGAGGCGCTCGAGCCGACAAGCGTGTTGGCGGTGCTGGGTCCGGATATGCGCCGCCTGATGGCCGAACACCCCCAGATCGCGATGCGGCTGCTGATCGCGCTCGCCCGGCGCCTGCGAGAGAGCAACGAGCGCCTCGCGCGCCGCTCCTTTCAGACGGTTCAGAGCCGCGTGGCCTCGGCGCTGAGCGAGCTGGTGGCGCAGGCACAGACGTTGACAGAGGCGCAGACGTTGGCACAGGAGGCGCAGCCGCATGCTCCGCAGGCCCCGGGCGACCCCAGCCGCGAGGAGCCCGGCCAAGACGTAGCGATCTTTGCCACCCAGGCCGATCTGGCGAAGCTGGCGGGCAGCTCGCGGGAGTCGGCGAGCCGCTTTCTCGCGGTGCTGGAGCGGGCGGGGGTCATCTCGCAGGGCAGGGGCAGGCTGGTGGTGCACGACCCAGAGGCGTTGCGCTCTTATGTCTTCTGAGCGACAGCCGGCGAGGCCGCAGGAGCGCTCGGCGGGTGGCGCGGTGGTGCACGACGGTCAGCTGCTGGTGATCGTGCCGTGCCGGCGCGCGGCCGATGGCGCACGCGTGCTGGGCCTGCCCAAGGGCCACATCGATCCCGGCGAGACACCGCTGCAGGCCGCGCTCCGCGAGGTGCGCGAGGAGACCGGAGTGGACGCGGAGCTCGTCGAGGAGCTGGGCGAAGTGCGCTACTGGTATAGGCGCGACGGTCGCACCGTGCCGAAGTCGGTCGTCTTCTACCTGCTCCGCTACCTCGCCGGCGATACGGCCGATCACGACGACGAGGTCGAGGAGGTGCGCTGGATTCCGCTGGCAGAGGCATGCACCGAGCTCACCTACCCAGGCGAACGCGAAATCGCCGGGCGTGCGCGCGCGGCCTTGGATCGATAGCCTGCTCTGGCGTGCAGGTGCTCAACTTCTACTCCACGATCTTTGCCGACGAGCTCAAGCGGGGCCGCAAGACGGCCACGATCCGCCTTGGGGACAAGTCGGGCAAGTACCGCAAGAACCAGTTGGTGCTGGTTACGATCGGCTACCAGTACTCCCCCCGCGAGCGGATCTTCGAGGCCGTGATCGACCAGGTCGAGGTGATGAAGCTCGCGGATCTCTCCCCGCGCGACATCAAGCACGACAACCCCGAGTTCCGCCGCCATGAGGAGCTGATCAACTTCCTCGAGCAGATCTACGGCCGTCCCGTCTCACCGGAGGACACCGTCACAGTGGTGCGCTTCTCGCAGATCCTCGAGAACCCCAGCGGCATGACCGAGGCGATGAAGGGCTTCGGCGGCGCTCAGAACTGACCGCTGGCAGTCCGTCCGGCGCTCTCTGAGCAAGAAAGTGCCAGCAGGCGCTTGAATTGCCGCTGCGGTCGAGTATAGTGGCGGGCAGTTGGCACTCAACCAAGGCGAGTGCCAAAACCAGGGGCCCAGCCGCCAGTTTGGGGGCCCCGCGATTGAACTCTCTAGATAGTGGAGGTCTCATCAATATGAAGCTCAAGCCCCTGGGCGATCGCCTGATTGTGCGGGCGATCGAGGAGGAGGAGAAGACCGCCAGCGGTCTCGTGCTCCCCGATACAGCCAAGGAGAAGCCGCAGAAGGGCAAGGTCATCGCCGCCGGCGACGGCCGCCTGGACGATGACGGCAAGCGCATCCCGCTCGATGTCAAGAAGGACGACGAAGTCCTCTACAGCAAGTACGGCGGGACCGAGATCAAGATCGA
>CAYNGQ010000321.1:0-15811 GCA_964396735.1 uncultured Solirubrobacteraceae bacterium
GTCGATGTTGGCGGAAAGCGCCAACAACTTGGCACCGGTCGTCTGGCCGAGCAGCCTCCCCAGGATCGGACTTCCCGTGTCGGCGAGCTGGCCGATGGTATGGATCCCGGCCTCGTGGAGGCGTCGTTCCGTCGTGGGCCCGACGCCCCATATCAGCCTGATGGGGAGGGGCTCGAGGAAGGCGCGCTCGTGGGCCGGGTCGACGGTCACCAAGCCGTCAGGCTTGGCCACCTGTGACGCCACCTTGGCCAGGTGCTTGGTGCGGGCCACGCCAACCGACAACGGCAAGCCAATCTCGGCCCGCACCCTTCGGCGTAGCGCGGCCGCAATATCGGCCGACGAGGAGAATGTCGTTTCCTCGGCGTCGATACGCCCGGGCAATCGCGCGGTGATCTCCTGGAGCAGCCAGCCATTGCCATCTGGATCGGTGAACTCGGCGAACGAGCCGTAGGTCCGAGACCGGCAAGACGACGACCTCGAGCTTGAACTCACCGGCCTGGACACTGTTCATATCGCCTCCACGCTCCCGTCGGGTCGCCCATACTTTCCTCTCATCCGCGCAGATGTCAAGGCTCTCCCGGGCGGCGCGTGGCGAGTCCGGAGCGCTCGCGAGCGAACCCGCGGCCGCGTCGCCAGACACCCGCACGGCCCCAGATCGATGCCAGAAACCGAAACCGACCTGCAGGTGCCAACATGAGCGACATGACCATGAGCGGTCAGCTTCCGGATCCCCGCCTCAGGAAGGTCTACCGCCTGGAGGTGACCATCGGTGAGCCACTGGATCTCGGTGAGGTCGCGCGGGGCCACCGGCGGATCGTGCCCCAGACCGGCGGCACGTTTACCGGTCCGGAGATCAGCGGCGAGCTGCTCCCGGGCGCCAGCGCCGACTGGCAGATCGTCCTACCGGACGGGACCGCATTCGGCGACATTCGCTACACGCTGCAGACCGACGACGGTGATCTGCTCTACGTGCAATCTCGAAGCATCCGCCACGGCGACGCCGAGGTACTCGCCCGTCTCGGACGCGGGGAGGACGTCGATGCGAGCGAGTACACCTTCCGGACCTCAACCCAGATCGAGACCGCCGCCCCCGAGCTCGACTGGCTGAACAAAGGCGTCTTCATCAGCGTCGGTGCTCGCCAGGCCGACGGCGTGATCTACGAAACCTACCTCGTCGAATGAACTCTTCGCCCGAGCCCAACAACGGCAAGGTCGCGATCATCACTGGCGCCTCACAGGGGATCGGCGCGGGTCTCACGAGCGCATACCGCGAGCTCGGGTACATCGTGATCGCGACTGCCCTATCGGTCGAGCCTTCCACGGATGCCGGCATCGTGACCGTCGCAGGGGACATCGCCGACCCCGACACGGCGCAGCGTGTCGTCAGCGAGGCGATCGAGCGCTATGGCCGGATCGACACGTTGATCAACAACGCCGGGATCTACATCGGCAAGCCTTTCACGGACTACACCCTCGAGGACTTCAACGCCCTGATCGCCGTCAACCTCGCGGGCTTCTTCCACATCACGACGCGCACGATCAAACAGATGCTCGATCGTGGCGCCGGGCACATCGTCAATGTCTCGACGACGCTGGTCGAGTACGCGGAAAGCAAAACGCCGGCCGCACTGCAAACCCTCACCAAGGGGGGGTTGGCTGCGGTCACCGGATCGCTCGCGATCGAATATGCCTCGCGCGGCCTGCGGGTGAATGCCGTTTCTCTGGGTGTGATCAAAACGCACGACGACAGCTCCTACGCAGGGATGGGTGCGTTGCACCCCCTCGGTCGAGTCGGCGAGATCGATGATGTGGTCGGTGGAGTCCTATATCTCGAGTCGGCGCCCTTCGTGACTGGAGAGATCTTGCACATCGACGGCGGCCAAAGTGCAGGACACTGACCGTGGCGTGATTATTGAGTCAATTCCAATGACGGAGGTCAGCATGAGCAGCATCGACGAGCAGATGGTCTTGGCTCATTTCATCGTTTCACATGATGTAGAGCGTTCCCGCCGCTTTTACACCGAGGTACTCGGCGGCAGGGTCGTCTTCTCCGGGGAGCCAACCTACGTCGCACTGTCCAACAGCTGGATCATCATAAATGTCGGGGGAGGCCCGACCGACGACAAGCCCGCGGTGACCCTCCAGACGCCACGCGACCTGGACCGGGTCAGCAGTTTCCTCAATATCCGGGTCAAGGACATCGAGGCCGTGTACGCCGAATGGAGCGCCCGTGGTGCTCAGTTCCTGACGCCGCCGAAGCAGCACCAGTACGAGATCCGCTGCTACATCCGCGATCCCGACGGTCATCTGATCGAGGTGGGCCAAACCACCGACCCAGAGGGGGACTGGACCCCGCCTCAGTGGCTATCGAATACGTCCGTCGAGGAGTCGTGACGACCGCGGTCATCGGCACCGGGAGCAACGGTGGACGGCATGGCGCCGCAGGCAGCGACCCGATGACCGGCCGCCGGAGCGATTTAGAGACATCGTCGCGGCCGTCATCGACTTCGCCGACCCGGCGATCCTCGGGCTCCGCCGAAGACCATTCCCATCGCTCGCGATCCGAGACCTTTAACTGGCGTCGCCGGGTCGGGTTGCGCTGTGGGAGGACGCCGATGCGCCCGTCGCGCTTGGGCTTCACTGACGACATGTAGACTTGGCGCCATGCAGGTGATGACCGCTGCGGAGCGCGCCCAAGCGGACCGGGCGCGCCCAGCTGTCGCAAGCAGATCTCGCCGCTCGGGCGAACCGACGACCTCGTCTCACAACCGACGGCTTTTGCGGCCATCTCAAGTTCCGCTTGGGCAGGCCAGCCGCGAGTTGAGGCGGAAAGCCACCCCGGATGTCCGCGCCACGCACGGCGCCGTTGCTCCAGAGACCGTACATGCCGCGCTGCGTACGCCCGCCCAGGCGCTTGACGGTCCGACCCGCGATGCGATGGAGGAGCGTTTTGGCCAGGACTTCGGCCACGTGCGGATCCATGCCGATCCGCACGCCGCCGACTCGGCCCGCGCGGTCCAGGCACAGGCGTACACGGTCGCCAACGACATCGTGTTCGCGCCCGGCAGGTACGCGCCCAGCACCTCCTGGGGTCAGCGTCTGATCGCCCACGAGCTGGCCCACGTGGTGCAGCAGCGCCGCGGCGCCGGCGAGGGTGTGGCCGAGGACGCCCGCCTGGAGGCCGAGGCGCGGCAGGCCGCCGACACGACCACGCGCGGGAGGCCGTTCCCGGTCGCCGGAAGGGCCGGCATCGGCATCGCCCGCCAGGGCGCTGGGGTGCCCGTTCCCGCGCCGATGGGCGGCGTCAGGGCGCCGCCGCCGCCCGCACCGGTCAACCCGTTCGAGGACCCGGCGGCGGTGGCAAACGCGGCGGGGGCGGCCAAGGCGATGGCCGACTACCAGAAGCTGGGTGAGGTTGAGCGCCGATGGGCGGTCAGGATGAGCTACAAGGGGCCCCTGAGGCAGGTGCTTGCCCAGCTGCCCGCCTCCGACCAGGTCAAGCTGTTCGCCCCACAGCTGATGGAGATCGGACGGTTCGTCGAGGAGATCGCCACGCGGGCGACGGCGGGCATGAGCGACGACCAGATCGCCGCCGAGGAGGCGAAGTTCCTGGTCAAGCAGGCCGTCGACGAGGCGGCCAAGAAGAGCGGCGGGGCTCCGCCGACGCCGGCTCAGGTCCAGCAGGCGCGCAAGGCGCAGGTGGCGGCCACCTCGATCCAGGCCGGCAGCACCGCGTGGTGGGGCTCGCAGTCGGCGACCCAGCAGGCCGACTGGATCAGGCGCGGGAACGCTGCCATCGCGTCGATTGTTACCTACGCCGCCGCGCACCATCCGGAGCTGGGGCTGACCGCGGCGCACTTCAACCTGGACTTCCCCGGAACCGAGAGTCGCGGCGCCTGGGTGGTCGCCGCCGGCAGCCCGGCGATGGTCGGCAAGGCGTTCGTGGAGAGCGCCGAGCTCAACCCCGCCTACGTGATGGACGTGGCGGTGCACGAGATCTTCGGCCATCCCGAGTACGGGCCCTACGGGACGGAGTACCACCTGAAGCTCTACGACGCGGCGGCGCGCAAGATTCCGGGGTACACGCCCCCCGATACCACCACCGCCGCCGGCCACGAGGCCCGTCGCCTGGAGCTGGACGCCTACGCCTACCAGGAGACCGAGATCTTCGCGATCCTGCGCAGCATGTCCTACCGGACCGCCCCCACCACCGCCGCCGATGCTGCCGTGGTTCCCAACCTCGACACCCAGACGCTCGTGACCAAACACGTGGGATTCATCAAGCTCCAATGGTCCCCCACGGTCGTGGTGGCGCTCCTGCGAGGGCTGCGGCAGCGGCTGGCGATCGATCCGCGGATCACCCCGGCGGCGCTGGCGGTGTTCGACGCCGCCGTCCTGGCCAAGTTCGACGCCGCCACGCAGACGGCGGTCGCCGCGTGAGCCCGCCCTCACCCTCGGATGGGCCTCCACCTCCGCCGGAGCCGCTGCCGCCGACGACCGGCGGCAGCCCCGATTCCGAGCTCGCAACCCGGATCATGCTGCTCGACGAGCCGTTCGGGAGCGAGCCGCACGTGCGCGAGCGCGAGCGTGCGGCGCAGTGGCTGCTCGACCACGGCGACCGTGCCCACCCCGCGCTGCTCGATGCGCTGGCCGCCGGGCGGGCCAGCCCCGGGGTGATCGAGCTCCTGGCGCGCTTCGGGCGGGCCGAGAGCATCGAGCCGCTGAACCGGGTGCTGAGCGCGGCCGGACCGGCGGCATGGAACGCGGCCCAAGCCCTGGCCCGGCACCCGCAGCCCGAGGCTGCCGAGGCGCTCCGCCGGGCGCTCCGGGATCCGGCGCCCGGGGTCGCGATCGCCGCCGCCGACGCACTGGGCGCCCGCGGGGACCCGGGCGAGTGCGCCGCCATCCAAGCCGAGCTGCGAGCGGAGGACCCCATAGTCCGTTATCACGTCGTGCAGGCGGCCGCGGGGCTCGGATGCGTGCCCGCGGAGTGGCTGGCCCAGCTGGCGCAGACTGACCCCGACGCCGATATCCAGGCCCTGGCCGGCCGACTGGCCGAGTCCGGCTGACCGCGCAGGCAGTCCGAGCCCTGAGCCTCGCGGTGGCCTCAGCCCACGCGCCCACCCTTGGAGTGCGTCGGAGCCTTGCGCTCTCTCGGTACGAACAGACCTTCGAGCAAGGTGCCCGGCGAGATCCCAAGCCCGTCCGCGAGGATGAGCAGCATCGTCAAATGCGGATCCCGCAGTCCCAGCTCGAGCGCGCCGAGGTGCGTGCGGTGGACGTTGACCATCTCCGCAAGCGTTTCCTGCGAGAGGTTGTGGCGCTCGCGCTCGGCGCGCAGTTTCTCTCCGAAGGCGAGTAGCAGCCGTGCGCGCTCGGCCTTGTAGGGGTCCTCGGCGACCTTCGGCGCCTCTGGCTGCCCTGAGCTCATGGCCGGAAACCTGCTCGCTGAGCGCGACCCTTTTGCAGTCTCCACACTGATCGTCGCAAGACGGGTTGCGTCAAGACTGAGAACATGGTAAGTTCGTTTGATGTTGCAGACAAAGCGATTCAATTCTATATCCCCCTCACCCCGAAGTTCTGCCACTCCCGGCCTCCCCGGCGCCGCCGAGCGCCGCCACACCCTCATCGCCATCCCGCACGCACATGACTTGGATCGGTCCTCCACGCATGCCACACTTGCAGGCGTGGAGCCAGCTCATGTCACGCTCAGCGGCGACCTGTCCGGGGACTACGTGGTCGAGGACCACCGTCCCGACGGCCGTGTCGTTCTGCGCCCTGACCTGAGCGTGAAGGCGATGCTCACACGCCACGGGGAGCGCAGGCTGACCCCCGGGGAGTTCGAGCAGCACTTCGGGCAGCTCCCCACCGACGGCGAGGGGTAGGCAATGGCCGACACCCGGGCTGCGCCGATCGTGCCCGTGCAGTTCGACGAGCACGCCATCGTCGAGGACCTCACCCACCACCCGCTCCCCGCTCGACGCGCGCTCGAGCTGTTCCGGCGCGAAGTCGACCGCGACAGCGGACTGCCGTTCTCACGCCTCAAGCGCTGTGACGCGGAAGCACGCGATGGCACTCGCCTCAAGGGCTGCGTAAAGACCTACGTCCCATGGCCAACCGGACGATTCGGCCTGATCCTGCTTCCAGTTTCCCACCCCACGAGACCGCTGGCCCTACGGGCTTTCGCCTACGGCGTCCGCCATCCGGCGGCGAGCAAACCGAGCGTCTACGAAGTCGCCGACCGACGACACAACGCATAAAACGGTGAAGCGCGGAGCGACTTCCCTAATCCACCGCGCGCACGCGCGGCCCCTTGGCGGCGTACATCGCGCGGTCGGCCTCCATCAGGGCCGCTTCCCCGCCCTGGGTGTCGGCGTCGAGCGCGGCGACACCGACCGAGGCGGCGACCGAGATGCGCTCGACGCCCTCCACGGCGACGCCGCAGGCGGCGATCGCCTCGCTCAGGATCGAGGCGACTTTGCGCGCGTCCTCGACCGTGGTGCCGGGGAGCAGCACGGCAAACTCGTCGCCGCCCAACCGCGCGACGACGTCGGTGCCGCGCAGGCGGTGCTGCAGCTCGGTGGCGATCACCGCGAGCAGTTCGTCGCCGACCTTGTGGCCGTAGGTGTCGTTGACCTGCTTGAAGGAGTCGAGGTCGATCACGAGCAGCGCCCCAACCTCGCCGTAGCGCCGACAGCGGGCGACCTGCATCGCGAGCTGGCGCTCGAGCAGGCGGCGGTTGAAGAGACCGGTGAGCGAGTCGTGTTCGGCGAGGTGGCGCAGGCGCTCCTCGATCAGCTTGCGCTCGGTGATGTCCTGGATCTGCGCGATGAAGTGCTGCGGGCGGCCATCGCGGTCGGCCATCAGCGAGACCGACAGCATCGTCGAGATCACGTGGCCGCGGGCGTGGAAGTAGCGGCGCTCGATCTCGTAGTTGCGGATCTCCCCCGCCAGCAGGCGACGGACGTGCTCGAGATCGCTGGAGATGTCATCGGGGTAGGTGATGTCGTCGAGGCTTTTGGCGAGCAGCTCATCGTTGGAGTAGCCGGTGATCGCCAGCAGCGCCTGGTTAACGCGCACGAGGCGGCCCTCGGGGGTGAGCAGCGCCATCCCGATCGGCGCCTGCTCGAAGACCAGCTCGAAGCGCTCCTGCGCCTGGCGCAGGGCAGAGAGCGCCACGTCACCGCCGGCGGGACCGTCCAGCGGAGTGGGCTGCGAGGAGGACACAGCCAAACCATCGGCATTTCGCCGGCGGCGCTTGACGGGTTGGACGTGCCTTGGACCCTTACCGCACTTGGCAGGTAGACCGGCTGGGCCAATCGCCGCGCTTGACAGAACGATCCGGCCGGGACCCTTACGTGGCAGGCACGCACGCGCCCCGCGAAGCGGCGCCGGCGAAGACCTGGACGCGGTTGTTGGCCGTATCGGCGACCAGCACCGCGCCACGGCAGTCGACGGCGAGGCCGCCGGGGCTGGAGAGCTGGCCGAGGCCGCCCCCAGGGGCACCCCACGCGGCGAGCAGGCGCCCGCGGGGAGAGAACTTCTGCACGCGGTCGAGGCGCCGATCGGAGACGAGCACGTGGCCGGCGGAATCGACGGCGATCCCCGATGGTTCTTCGAAGCGGCCGGGGCCGCGCCCGGGCCCGCCCCACGAGCCCAGCAGCGCCCCGGAAGGACTGAACTCGAACACGCGATCAAGACCCGCGTCGGCTACATAAACAGCCCCATTTGGCGCAACGGCAACCGCCACGGGTCGCTCCAACGCGACCGAGCCGAGCCGTCCCAGTGGCTGGCCGGAGGAGCTGAAGCGCATGACGCTGCCGGCGCCCGTGTCGGCAACATAAACCACCCCTCCCGAGGGCGAGAGCGCCACGCCAAGTGGGTCGAGCAGCGCGTTGACGGCAGCGACCGAGCTACCCCCCTCCCCCTCCTCCTCCTTCCCCGTTTCACCACTGCCGCCGGAGGAAGCCCGCGAGGGGTCGCCGAGCGCGCCGAGATACCCCCCGCTGGAGCTGAGGTGGCGGACGATGTCGTTGCGCGGATCGGTCACCCACAGCGAGCCGTCGGGCGCGACCACGGCCGCGGTCGGCCCAAACCAGTGGCTGCCGACGATCGCCCCCCCGCCCCGCTGCCACTCGCCGCGGTAGCGCAAAGAGGCCCCGAACTGGTAGATCGGGCTGCGCGAGCCGTAGGTCTCGACCACGAACGCGCCGGCCCCGTCGGCGGCGACCCCCAGCGGCGCGATCAGCTGCCCGGGCGAGATGCCGGGCGTGCCGAACGCGAGCAGGCCCTGTCCCGTGGGCGTGAACGCCACGACCCGTTCGTGGCCGGTGTCGGCGACGTAGAGGTGCCCCGACGGGGAGACGGCGGCGGCGCGGATGTAGCTGAGCTGAAAGGAGCCTTCCCCGCTCCACTCTTCGAGGTAGCGCAGCGTGCGCGACAGCACGACGATGCGGTTGTTGTTGTCGTCGACCGCATACACCCGCCCGCCGTGGACGGCGACGCCGAACGGGTTGACGAACTCGCCCGGTTCTTTGCCGAAGGTCCCCTCCGCATACAGCGGGCGCCCCGACAGCGCGAGCGCCTGGATGCGGTGGTTGCCCTCGTCGGCGACGTACACGACGCCGCCCGCGACGGCCAGCCCGCGCGGCGAGGAGAACTGGCCCGGCCCGCTGCCGGGCCGCCCCCACAGCACCGGGTGCGAGCCGTCGAGGTCGAAGCGGACGATCCGGTTGGCGGCGGAGTCGGAGACGTACACATAACCACCGCCCACGGCGATCCCCCCGCCGGGCGGCTTGTCGGGGCCAAAGCCGGGGCCGAAGTCGAACTCCCCGAGCCTGCTGCCGGGCCGCCCCCATTCGCCGAGCAGGCGCCCGGAGGCAGCGAAGCGCTCGACCCGGTCGTGGGTGGAGTCGAGCACGTACACATCGCCCCCCGCGACCGCCAGCCCATCGACGGCGCCGAACTGCCCCGGCCCGGAGCCATAGGAGCCCCACTGCCCGAGAAACCGCCCAGTGGGCGAGAAGCGCTGCACGACGTGGGAGAACTGGTCGGCGACATAGAGATCGCCGTCGGGCGCGAACGCCAGCGCCTCGGGACAGCGCATCATCCCCGCCCCACGCCGGCCGATCGAGGCCACCCGCGTGTACGGGCACACGCCGGGGTGGGCGGGCTCCGATCCGCCGGGACAGCCGGGCACCCGCACGCTACGCGGAGACGCGCCGAGCGGTTGGGTTGAGCCGCCACATCCCGCGCAGGCGAGGATCATCGCCAGCAGCAACGAGAGGGCGATGGGGAGGAATGGGATAGGGAGTACGTACCGAGGCACCGGGCTGGCTGGCGTGCGCGACCATACGCACGGCGCACCAGCGGTAGGGGTCGGTGGCCTGGAAACCGACGGGACCGGCGTGCGCGACCGGGCGCGGGGATGTATCGGTTGAAGGCGCTCGGGGGGGTGTGGCACAGTCCTATGGTCGTGGATCGCGCGGACCCGCGCGCCACGGCCCTCGGAGGAATGCTCCAATGCACGTGCCCACCAGCTTGAGATCCAGGCTGCCGATCGCGGTGGCGGTCTTGGTCGTGCTCGCGGTGGTAATGGTCGCGGTCGCCACCAACTCCTCCACCCCTGCCAACCACGCCCGCGACGCCGCAAACGCGGCGGCCAACCCCCGTGGCAGCTCGAGCGATCCACCGGCAAACCAACTCGGCGCGAGGGCTACCGATCCCCCCGCAAGCGCCAGCGTCGCGGCAACGCCCACGCTGTTGGCAACACCGCCCCCACGCGGCCGGCCGGTGAGCGTGAGCATCGCGAACCATCCCATGGGTCCCGCCGTTCCCGCGGACTTCATGGGCCTCTCCTTCGAGGTGCGCAGCCTGCCGACGATCGCCACCTACGCGGGCAAAGGCGACTTCGCGACGCTGCTGCGCTCGCTGGGCCCGGGGGTGATGCGCTTCGGGGGGATCTCCGCCGACGAACAGGCCGCATGGGTGCCGACGGGGGCGAGCAAACCGGCGTGGGCGGACACGGCGATCGACGAACAGGACCTCGCCGGCATCGCGGCGCTCGCGAAGGAGACCGGCTGGAAGGTGCTGCTGACGGTGAACCTCGGCCACTTCGAAACGAAGGCCGCCGCGCAGGAGGCCGCCGCAGCGAAGGCGGGGCTGGGCCCCTACCTCGCCGGGATTGAGATCGGCAACGAGCCCGACCTCTTCCCGCTCAAGCACTTACGCCCCCCGGGCACGGGGGTGAAGGCCTACCTTCCCCAAGCGGAGAAATACCGAGCGGCGATCGAGGCAGCCGCCCCCGGCACGCCGATCGTCGGCCCCGACCCCTCGACCGGCACGCAGGGCCTCACCTGGGTGCGCGAGGATGCGACGACCATCCATCCGCAGCTGCTGACCGATCACTACTACCCACTCAGCAGCTGCGGTGAACACCCGACGATCTCCGAACTGCTGAGCCCGAACGTGCGCCGCAAAGAGAGCGAAATGCTCAGCAAGATGCTCGCGCTCTCCCACACCTACGCCACACCGCTGCGGATCGACGAGACCAACGACATCTCCTGCGAAGGTCAGCCCGGCGTCAGCAACGCGTTCGCCTCGGCGCTGTGGGCGCTCGACTACACCGCCCGCGCGATGACCGCGGGCGTGGTGGGCGTGAACTTCCACGACCTGATCGACCAGCCCCGCACCTACAGCGCCCTGGCCGCCCACAGCGAAGGCGCGCTGAACGCGGGCGACCTGCAGCCGGCCCCGGAGTGGTATGCCCTGCTGGCGGCACACTCGTTGGGAGGCGGTCGCCCCCTCCCCACGACCGCCGCGGGCATCTCCCCGGGCGAGCTGAGCGCCAGCGCAATCGGCGCCCCCAACGGCAAGGTGAGCCTCGTGCTGGTCGACTACGACCCACCCGGCTCCGAGCCGCTGGCGGTGCACCTGCGCGTCTCGCGTGCGCTGGCCGGGGGCAGCATCCTGCGCCTCACCGCGCCCGCGCCAGCCGCGACCGCGGGCACCCAGCTCGGCGGCCAAGCGGTGGCGCCCAACGGCGCCTGGACCACCCCAAGGGCACTTCCCGCCGTCCACGGCCGCGCAGGCTCACTATCGCTGCAGATCGCCCCGAGTAGCGCCGCCGTGGTGACGCTTACGCCGCGCAGGCGGCTGGGCCGCGCGGCGCTCGGGCATTGAGTCCCAATCACGCCGACGGCGCCCGGGCCGTCGGCAACAACATTTGCATTCCTTCCAATGCGATGCAAATTGCGGGGGAACCTGATACGGTGCCCCCCGTTCGTGCCGAATCCTCCTTCCCACGGGAGGGATGAGCGGGGGAACCAGTGCGGTCCGCAAGGGCCGCGGGGGCGAATCGCCACGTGTTTTGTGGCGTAGCGCATTGCGCGAGCCCGACAGCTAACCCCGTAGGCGCCACCGCAACGTCGAAAGGATGTGCCGCGCCCATGTCGGGATACGCCCGTGACCTCGCCACCCTGGAGCCCTGGGAGGCCTCGCTCGCTCGCTCGCGCGCGCGCCGCCGCCGTGACGCCGCCCGTACCGCCAGACGCGGTGGCGGCTCGAAGCTTGCCCTTGTGCGGGGTGGGTGGGATCCCATTTCCCTCGCCGCGTTGATCGACGCCCGCCGCGAAGCCGCGCGCGACCTGGCCGAACGCGAGCCGTGGGACCTCTCGCTGGGGCGCTCCCGTGCCCGCCGTCGCGCCGCGCAACTGCGCTTCGTGCCGGCCTCCTCGCGCGCCAAGCGGCTCTCGCTGGGCGCTCTCGTGGCGCTCACCGCCGGGCCGGCCGCGGCGCTGCTCGACTCCGGCGGCGGCGTCGCCGTCGCGGGGGCAGCGCCGGCCGAGCTCGACCCGATCACAACCACCACCCACCACATCACGCTGAGCGCCGGCAGCGAAGGCCGCCAGGTGCGCCTGCTGCAGCGCGCGCTCGGGATCGCGGTCGACGGCGTGTACGGGCCGGAAACCGAAGCCGCCGTGCGCCGCTTTCAGTCCACGCGCGGGCTCACCGTCGACGGCATCGTCGGCGCCCGCACCTCCCACGCGCTCGCCGTGCACGCGCCGCCGGTGCTCTCCGGCGCCGCCGTGCTGCGCAACCTCGCCGGGGAAACCAGCGAACCGGCGCCCGGTGAAGTACGCGAAGCGGTCTCCTCCCCCGGCGCGACCGGCACGCTCGCGGTCGCCGGCACGCCCGAAGGCGCGGGCTCCGCGGTGGGCGCCACAGTGGGCTCCGCCGCGGGCGGCGGAGAAACCGCAGGGGGCGCGACAGCCTCCGGCGCCGGCAACGGCGGCACCGTCGCACTCGAAGGCACGGGGACGTCCGGCACCGCCGCCGCCATCGTGGCGGAAACGCCCGCTCCCGCCGAAGGCGCGGCCGCGGGCGCAGGCA
Source organism: uncultured Solirubrobacteraceae bacterium (assembly GCA_964396735.1). Lineage (GTDB taxonomy): Bacteria > Actinomycetota > Thermoleophilia > Solirubrobacterales > Solirubrobacteraceae > Palsa-744. The sequence continues at coordinate 12,391 of CAYNGQ010000321.1, forward strand.
CGAGCTCGAGCGAAACCGGAGGCGCCGCGATCCCCGCCGGCGCCGGTCCAACCGGCAACTACGCGGCTCCCGCGATCCTTGAAAGCTCGGGCGGAGCTTCGCCCGGGGAAACCGGTGCGGCCGGCGCCGGCGAAGAAGCGGCCGGCGGAGCGGGTGCCGGCGCAGGTGCCTCGGGCGCGGCCGGCATCGGTGTTGGTGCTGGTGGCGCGGGCAAGGAAGACGCCGCAGCCGAAGCGTCCGCGCACGCCACAAACGCTGTGGAGCGCCTGCAGGCCTCGCTGCACGTCGCCGTGGACGGCGAATTCGGCCCCGAAACCGAGCGCGCGATCCGCAGCTTCCAGGCCGCCCACGGCCTCACGGTCGACGGCATCGCCGGACCCACCACCTGGCATGCGCTCGGCGCGCGCAGCCAGCCCGAGCTGACCCCTCCCCCCTCCGCCCTGCCGGTCGCGAAGAGGCACTCCGCTGCCCACGACGAAGCCGCGCTCGGGGGTGACGCCGCCGGCGAGCACGGGCAGACGGGCACGCAGGTCGGGGGCGCCGGCGCACCCGCGGGCGGTGCGGGTGCTCCCGCCCACCTCTCCCCCGGCGCCGCCACACGGCGTCTGCAGGAAGCGCTGCATGTAGCCGCGGACGGCGAATTCGGCCCCGCCACAGAGGCGGCCGTGCGCCACTTCCAGGCCGCTCACGGGCTCGAAGCCGACGGCGTCGTCGGCCCCGCCACGTGGAGCGCGCTCGGCGTCTCCGGCGCGCCGATCCTGCACGCCGACCCCGCCTACTTCCCGCACACGACCGCCGCTGGGGGTGGGGGCAGCACCTCCACCGCCGGCGGCGCCGGCGCGCCGGGCGCCAGCTCCTCCAGCGCCGAAGCGATCGTCGCGCGCGTGATCGCCGCCGCCAACGAAATCGCCACCCGCCCCTACGTCTACGGCGGCGGCCACGGCTCGTTCATCTCCGACGGCTACGACTGCTCGGGCTCGGTCTCCTACGCGCTGCACGGCGGCGGCCTGCTTGCCGCCCCGGAGGACTCCACGGGCTTGGAGTCCTACGGCGAACCCGGCCCCGGTCGCTACATCACGATCTACGCCAACGCCGAACACGCCTGGATGACGATCGACGGCCGCCGCTTCGACACGGTCGCGCTGGCCGAAGACGGCTCCCGTTGGGGCGGGCCATCCGACGATGGCGGCGGCTTCGTGGAGCGCCATCCGGACGGGTTGTAAACCAAGGTCTGTTCATACCCGTCTTCGACTGGCGTCAGCAGGCTGATGAAATCGCCGGGTCGCGGGCGGCTCGGCGGGTGGTGTATGTAATTTTTAGCCCCAACCCCTTCATTTTGTGAAGTAGTAGGGAGCCGTTAGCAATAACGTCTCACCTTCCATCCACTTCTCATCACGAGCGACGACCAACCGCAAGACCGAGCAGTTCGGCGGCCTCCACTACGGCAGTGTGCTCAACGGTGAGTTGGTCGATGTCGACGAGGCTCAGGTGGGAGGCCGCACGATCGAAGAGCGTGAGGTTGATCATGCTCGCCTCGAGCGTCGACCACCAGCGCAGACCAACCGCCTCAGGGACCTCGTCGAACAGGCGCGCCGCATACGCCTGTGTGACCGCGCGCGTGCGCGTCGCAACCAGCGATGGACGCAAACCGCTCCCAACCAACACGCGCGGGTCATCAAGATCCACGAGCGGCGCGTGGTCGTCGAGCGCCAAACGCGCCAGCGCCAGCGGGAAACCCGCTCGCAGCAGCATTCCCTCGGAGAGCCTGCCGCTCGCACGGAACGGGGCAAGCGCCTCGGCGACCGCCGACACCGCGTCTTGCGACACGTAGAGGCAGCCGTATCGATCGGGGTTGTCGTGGCGACCGAGGCCCTGCAGCTCACGCGGGAACCACAGCGCACCACCGGGCTGCGTCGGCGCCGCCTGCGCCCTCCTGGGCACGAGGCGCCAGAGGATCACGCGAAGCTGCCCGCGCGCTCCTGGGCAATCGCGTCGAGCAGCTCGCGCGAGCGCCCGGCACGCACGAGATCGATCGGCCGACGGTCGCCAAGGTGCGGGTTGACGCCGTGCAGCCACTGCTCTGCCGCCTCCGGCGGGTACAGCCGTAGCAAGCTCGACATCACGAGCTCGAGCAGATCCACCCGCTGGGCATTGGCCTCGTCGATCCCCTGGCCCCGGCGCCAGCGCGTCACCTGTGCGGGACTCACACCCAGCAACTCGGCAAATCGACGCTGCGAGCGGAAATCGTGGCTCAAGGCCACCACCTTCTCGGCGGTGCTGACGGGCATGCCACCAGCGTAGCGCAACAGAAAGCATTGCGCCATTTCGGGCCGAGCGAGCGTACCGTCCCAAGCGCGGCCTAACTTGCGGACGGTCGTCTTATCAGGCGACGCGAACAGGTCCGAGCAAAGGAGGCAGCATGCTGGCGCGAGCGCGTACGTTCACGATCGAGGGGCTGCAGACGCGCGCGGTGACCGTGGAGGTGGACATCCGCGCCGGGCTGCCGTCGTTCACGATCGTCGGTCTCGCCGACGCCGCCGTGCGCGAGGCGCGCGACCGCGTGCGCGCGGCGATCCTCAACTCCGGGTACGAGTTCCCCGAGCGGCGGATCACCGCCAACCTCGCCCCCGGCGACATCCCCAAGGTCGGCCCCGGCCTCGATCTCGCGCTTGCCTGTGCGGTGCTGGCCGCCTCCGGCCAGCTCCCCCCCAAGCGTCTGGCGAGCCATGCGCTGTTCGGCGAGCTCTCGCTCGACGGCGAGGTGCGCCCCTGCCACGGCACGCTGGCGATCGCGCAGGCCGCGCAGGAGGAAGGTCTGCAGGCGCTCGTGCTCGCGGGGGCGCGGGCCCGCGAGGCGGCGCTGGTGGAGGGCCTTGACGTGGCGGTCGCCGAGCGCCTCGCCAGCGCCGCGCGCGTGTTGAGCGGCGGGCAAGGCGACCCGCTGCCGGCGCCCCGCCCGCGGGATGAGGAGTCCGAGCGCGATGGCGAGGCAGGGGGCTGGAGCGGCGGGCCGGGGCATCTGGACCTCCGCGACGTGCGCGGCCAGCCACAGGCGGTCGAGGCTCTGACACTGGCCGCCGCCGGCGAGCACAACCTGCTGTTGAGCGGTCCCCCGGGCACCGGCAAGACGATGCTGGCGCAGCGGCTGCCGACGATCCTGCCGCCGCTCACCCGCGCGGAGGCGATCGAGGTGACGCGCATCCAAAGCATCACCGGCCGCTTGGAAGATGGGGAGCTGATCAGCCGCCGTCCATTCCGGGCCCCCCACCATTCGATCACCACCGCCGGCCTGGTTGGCGGCGCCCGGCGCGGGTGGGTCGGCGAGGTGGTGCTGGCTCACCGCGGAGTCCTGTTTCTCGACGAGCTCTCCGAGTTCGCGCGCCCCACGCTCGAGGCGCTGCGCCAGCCGCTGGAGGATGGG
>CAYNGQ010000322.1:0-2675 GCA_964396735.1 uncultured Solirubrobacteraceae bacterium
TCCGCCAACTCGGTCACGGTGGCGCTGCCTTGCCCCAAAAGGCGCAGGATGAGTCGGCGTGTCGAGTCTGCGAGGGCTGCAAAAGCGCGGTCGAGCTCGGGCTGACACTGAACCATATAGTTCAATGTAGCAGGAAGCGGCTGCGTGTCAAGGAGCGCTCAACGACGCTGCGAAGTCAGTCAAAGCCCATGGGGGTGCCGACGGTGACCCCGCCGGGAATCGAACGGAGGCGCCACGCGTGAGTGCCTCAGCAGAGCGCCAGCGGTCGCACCCACGACCCCGTGGCACCGCTGATCTTCAGCGGTAGGCAGGCGAACGCGAACTCGTAGACGCGATCGCGTGCGAGCTCCTCGAGGTAGACCATCTCCAGGATGAACACGCCGCGCTCGATCAGGGCGGCGAGGTGGACTGGGTGGGGGCTCTCGGGGTCGGGTGAGGGCAGGCACTCCAGTGACTCGGTGTCCCCCGCCAACGCCACCACGCCGGCGTCCATCAGCATCGTGGCCGCCTGCAGGTTGATTCCGGCATCGGCGTACTCGGCGAGGCGCTCGCGGTCGGGCCACGCGGAGAGGTATCCCGTTCGTATCAAGGCCACGTCCCCCGGGCGGATTTCGCTGCCCTGCGCGCTTAGCGTGCGTTCGATCTCAGCCGGCCCGATCTCGGCGCTCGCCGGCAGCGCGTCAACCCCCAGCGCGCCCGCGACGTCGAGCAGCACGCCGCGCGTGAAGATCGGCGGAATTGCCGCCGCGTCGTGCGTAAGCGGGCCGAAGTCACCCAGGTGATCCTCCGGCGTGCTCCCACCGAACCAGTGGTCGTCGGCTCCGCAGGTGGCGTGGCAGAGCGCGTCGATGTGCGTGCCGGTGTGGGCGCTGCCGGAGAGCAACTCGCTGTGGATCCCGAAGTTCACGGTGTTCGTGCCCAGCCAGCCCCAGTCCTTTTGCACACGAACCCCGCGCGGCGTGCGGTAGGTGAGCACCTGAAACGGCGCGTGTCCGTCCCACTGCGGCATGCTCGGCCAGCGGCCGCAGTCGAGGTCGTAGGTGCGCCCGGCGCGGATCAGCCGCGCGGCCGCGACCACGCTGTCGGCGCCCAGACCCTCCAACGGGATCGCCGGCTCCCCCGGACCCGGGCTCTGTCGGCTGTGCGGTGAGGATGGTGGACTGCTCATGGAACCTCCGGGTTTCGTGGTGGGCGGCGCACACGCAAGGTAGTGCGGCTGCGCCCTTGCGCGGGAGGGCAGCGCTTCATTTCTCGAGCACTTCCGGCGCCGCCTCGGCGAGCGCGGCGAGAAACCGCTCCACCTGCTCATCCGAGGTGGCCGTGCAGGTGGCGAAGCGGCAGTCGGGTGATACCAGCACGCCGCGCTCCAGCAGCGCGCGGTAGATGTCGATGCGCGGCTCTCGCGGCAGCGCGGCGGCCTCGCGCGCCGAGCGGGGCCGCTCGCGCGCAATGTGCAGGCGCCCGATGCCTCCGTAGTGAGTGGCGGTGAGCGCCAGTCCCCGCTCGCGGCCGATCCGATCCGCTCCCTCGGCGAGACGCCGGCCCTGAGCGTTCATGTGAGCGATCGCGTCCTCGTCGAGCGCCTCCAGCACGGCAAGTCCGGCGGACATCGCGACGGGGTGGCCGTTGAACGTGCCGGCGTGTCGCACGATGCTGCCGCCGCGCGGGTCGAACATCGCCATCACCTCCGCGCGCCCGCCGAGCGCGCCGATCGGGAAGCCGCCGCCCAGCGCCTTTCCGAGGCAGATCAGATCGGGGCGCAGCCCGTGCTCGGCGCCCGCGCCGCGATACCCGGTGCGCCAACTGGCGACCTCGTCGAGGATCAACAGCACCCCGTGTGCCGCGCACCACTCGGCGATGCCCCGCAGGAACTCCGGTTGCCCCGGGATCACTCCCGAGGAGTTGAGGAACACCTCGATCAGCACCCCCGCCAGCTGCTTGGCCTGCGAGTCGAGCACCGCCAGTGCCCCGTCGAGGTCGTTGTAGGGGAACACGCTCACCCCCGCCACAACCTCGGGCGCCATCCCGCGCGTCTCCCCGAGCGCCTCCCCGCGCGCCTCGCCGAAGCGGGTGATCCCCACGTCGACGAGGTCGTGGCTGCCGTGGTAGCCGCCCTCGGCCTTGGCGATCCGAGCCCGCCCGCTGAAGGCGCGCGCGGCGCGCACCGCCTGCAGCGTGGCCTCCGAGCCCGAGTTGGTGAAGCGCACGAGCTCCACGTCGGTGAAGCGCTCGCGCATCCGCTCGGCCAGCTGCACCTCCGCTGGCACCGACAGGCCGAAGGGGCCACCGGCGTCGACCCCGCGGTGGATCGCGGCCGTTACCGCCGGGTGGCAGTGGCCGAGGGCCGAGGCGGAGTAGTTCAGCAGGAAGTCGTCGAGCTCCGCCCCGTCGATCAGCGCGATCCGCGCGCCGCTGCCCCGCTCGGCGTACAGCGGGAACGGCTCCACGTGCACCTGCGTGCGGGTGTTGGCGCCGGGCAGCGACGCGAGCGCCCGCTCGTACATCGCTCGCGCGCGGGGCCAGCTGCGCTCATACCGTTGCTCGAGCTTCACGCCGCTGTTTCGAGCTCCTCGACGGCGACTTCGCGGTGCGGGCCCGCCAAGCCGGCTTTGACCTTGGGGCGCACCCACACGAGGAACCACACCGCTCCCACCACGATCATGGCCAGCGTGGTG
>CAYNGQ010000323.1:0-6002 GCA_964396735.1 uncultured Solirubrobacteraceae bacterium
TGCAGCGTCGCCGGTAGCACCTCGTGACGCAGCGCCATCACCATCTTGATCACACCCGCGACGCCGGCCGCGGCGACGCAGTGGCCGATGTTCGACTTGATCGACCCCAGCCGCAGCGGGCCGTCCACGCGCCCCTGCCCGTAGGTCGCGAGCAGCGCCTGCGCCTCGATCGGATCGCCGAGCGCGGTGCCGGTCGCGTGCGCCTCGACCACATCCACATCGGCCGCCGCCAGCCCGGCGTTGGCGAGCGCCTGGCGGATCACGCGTTCCTGTGAAGGGCCATTCGGCGCGGTCAGCCCGTTGCTCGCCCCGTCCTGGTTGGTCGCGCTGCCACTCACCACCGCCAGCACGCGGTGGCCGTTGGCGAGCGCGTCGGACAGCCGCTCCAGCATCAGCAGACCGGCGCCGTCGGAGAAACTCACGCCGTCCGCGCTTGCCGCGAACGACTTGCAGTGCCCATCCGGGGCGAGCCCGCGGTGGCGGGCGAAGTCGACGAACAGGTCGGGGCTGGTCATCACGCTCACCCCACCCGCCAGCGCCAGCGCGCACTCTCCCTGGCGCAATGCCTGACACGCCAGGTGCAGCGCCACCAGCGAGGAGGAGCAGGCCGTGTCGACCGTCACCGCCGGGCCTTCCAGCCCGAACACATACGCCAGCCGACCCGAGATGACGCTCGCGGTGGTGCCCGTCAGACGAAAGCCCTCGAGCTCGCCGGGTATCCGCCACCCGTAGTCGCTGGAGCTGGCGCCCACGAACACGCCGGTGTCGCTCCCGCGCAGCGAGGCCGGCACGATCCCTGCGTCCTCGCACCCCTCCCAGGCCGCTTCGAGCAGCAGCCGCTGCTGCGGATCCATCGCCAGTGCCTCGCGCGAGCTGATCCCAAAGAAACCGGCATCGAAATCCGCCGCGTCGTGGACGAAGCAGCCCGCCTGGGCATAACAGGAGCCCGGGCGATCCGGGTCGGGGTCATACAGGCGCTCGAGGTCCCAACCGCGGTCGGTCGGGAACGCCGACACCGCGTCGGCGCCCGCGGCAACCAGCTCCCACAGCTCCTGCGGCGAGCGCGCTCCGCCCGGGTAGCGACAGCTCATCCCGACGATCGCGATCGTCTCCTCGGCGCCGGCCACACGCCGGGCCGGCGCCGGCGCGGCGCGCTCCTCGACAACACCCACCTGCGAGCGCAGCAGCTTCGCCACCGCCACGGCGTTGGGCTGGTCGAAGACGAGCGTCGAGGGCAGCCGCAGCCCGGTGGCCTGCATCAGTCGGTTGCGCAGCTCAACCGCGCTCAGCGAGTCGAGACCGAGCTCGTTGAAGTTCTGCTCCGGCGCCACCTCGGCAGGGGAGTCGTGCCCCAGCACAGCAGCCACGTGGCCGCACACCAGCTCCAGCACCGCGGCCTCCCACATCGACTCGGGCACGCCGCTGAGGTGCCGCTCCAGCGATTCTCCCCCCTGCTCGCGGCGGCCGGGCGCCCGCACCAGGCCGCGTAGCAGCGCCGGCAGCGTCCCCGCCCGCGCCTGCGCCCGCAACGCGGCGGTGTCGAGCCGTGCCGCCAGCAGCAGCGGCTCGTCAACCGCGCGGGCCGCGTCGAACAGCTCGAGTCCCTGCTGCGGCGAGAGCGCGGCCACCCCCATGCGCTGCATCCGGGCGAGGCCGGCCGCGCCGAGCGCACCGACCATCCCGCCCTCCCCGGCCCACGGCCCCCACGCCAAGGAGGCTCCCGCGAGCCCTTCCGCGCGCCGCTGGTGGGCGAGCGCATCGAGGAACGCGTTGGCCGCCGCGTAGTTGCCCTGGCCTGAGGCGCCGAGCGTGGCGGCAGCCGAGGAGAAGAGGATCAGCTCCGAGAGCTCCAGGCCGCTGGTCAGCTCGTGCAGATACAGCGCCGCATCGACCTTCGGGCGCATCACTCGCTCGAGCTGCTCGGCCTCGAGCGTCTCGATCACCCCGTCCTCGAGCACGCCCGCCGCGTGGATCACGGCCGTCAACGGACGCCCCACGGGGATCGAGGCGATCAGCTCGGAGAGCTCCGCACGGCTGGTGACGTCACAGGCAGCGACGTGGACCTCGCAGCCGAGCTGCGCAAGCTCGGCCTCGAGCTCCGCGATACCGTCCGCGTCGCGGCCGCGGCGGCCCGCGAGCAGCAGCTGGCGGGCGGCGTGCCGCTCCGCGAGATGGCGTGCGACGAGCGCTCCCAGGGCGCCCGTGCCGCCAGTGATCAGCACGGTGCCCAACGGGTCGAACGCGGGCCGACTCGGCGCCTCGGCGCGCCCCGTCACGCGCGCCAGCCGGGGCACGCGGACGGCACCCTCGCGCAGCGCAAGCTGCGGCTCCTCGCCGGACAGCGCGGCCGGGAGCGCCCGCCAGGAGGCATCGCTGCCGTCGACGTCGACGAGCAGGAAGCGGTGCGGGTGCTCGGACTGCGCGCTGCGCAGAAGCCCCCACAGCGGGGCCATCACGAGGTCGAGCGCATCGTCCTCTGCCACCGCCACGCCGTCGCGCGTCACGAGCACGAGCTGCGAGCCGGCGAGCCGCTCGTCGGCGATCCAGTCCTGGAGGATGCCGAGCACATGAGCGGTCATCGCGCGGGCCCGCTGCGCGACGTCACCGCCGCCCGGGTCGTGTGCCGCGCCGATGAGCACGAGGTCGGGCGCCGGCGCGCCCGACTCGATCGCCGTCGCGAGCGCTCGCAGATCGGCGTGGCGCTCCTCGACCCCGACGACCTCGAGCTCGCCGAGTGCCGCGAAACGGCGCGGCACTCCATTCGGCGATGCCGTCACGACGTCCACCCAATCGATGCGGAACAGCGAGTCGGACTCGGAGTGCAGAGCCTGTTCGAGCTGCTTCACGTCGACCGCCCGCGCCACCACCGCGTCGACCGACATCACGGCCTCACCCGCCTCGTTGCAGGCGACGACGGCGATTGTGCCGGGACCCGCAGGGGTCGCACGCACCCGCAGCGACGAGGCGCCGGTCGCGTGGAACCGCGCGCCGCCCCAGCGGAACAGGACCCGCCCCTGGTCGGGGCTGGCATCCTCGTTCATAGGCAGCACCGCCATGCCCGCGTGCAGCGCCATGTCGAACAGGGCCGGGTGGACCCCGAAGCGGCCGGCCTCGGCCGCCTGCTCCTCGTCCAGCGCGACCTCGGAGAAGACCTCATCGCCGCGCCGCCAGACTGCCCGGATGCCCAGGAAGGCCGGCCCATAGTCAAAGCCGCCGATCTGTGCGATGCGCTCGGAGACCTGCTCGACCGCGATCGTCTCCACATCCACGGGCGGCCACGTCTCGCCCGACAGCGACTCCAGGGCGGCGTCCGCTCCCGCGGGGGCCAGGGCGAGCACACCGCTGCCGGTGCGCGTCCACTCCGCGCCGCCGGGATCCTCCCCAGTGGAAGACGCGGCGCGGAAGTGGATCGCAAACCCCCGCCGCCCCGACTCGTCCTGCGCCTGAACCCGGACCTGGACCTCGACCTCGCCCTGCGCGGGCGGGAGCAGCGGCGCCTCCAGGGTCAGCTCTTCGACGACCTCACAGCCGATCTCGGCGCCCGCCCTGAGCAACAGGTCGACGAGTGCCGTGCTCGGCAGGATCACCGTGTCCAGCACCACGTGATCGGCGACCCATCCGTGGGTCTGCAGTGAGAAGCGCGCGGTGAAGAGCCATTCGTCCTCTCCGGCCAGGACCACGGCGGCGGTGAGCAGGGCATGGCCGGTGTCCCCGGCGCCGGCGCGCAGCTCGGACCAGTAGCGCTTGTGCTGGAAGGCGTAGGTCGGCAGCTCAACCTGGCGTGCGCCGTGCCCGGCGTACAGCGCCGGCCAGTCGCCGTGGACGCCGGCGGTGTGCGCCTCGGCCAACACGTGGATGAGCGCCTCGCCGTCGGGGTGGCCGCCCCGCAGGACGGGGGCAAGCAGCGCGTGCTCCTCGGTCTCCTCGCTGAGGCCTTCGCGCGCGATCGCCGAGAGCACGCCGTCGGGCCCGAGCTCGATGAAGCGAGTCACACCAGCCTGCTCCAGCGCGAGTATGCCGTCGGCGAAGCAAACCGTCTCGCGCACGTGAGTGACCCAGTAGTCGGGTGAGGCCAGCTCTCCCCCGCCGGCGAGCCGGCCGGTTACGTTGGAGACGATTGGGATTGTGGGGGGGTGGTAGGTGAGGCCCCCGGCGATCTCGCGGAGCTCCGCGAGGATCGGCTCCATACGGTGGGAGTGGAAGGCGTGGCTGACCCGCAGCCGGGTGGCCTTGCGACCCTGCTCCCTCCAGGTGGCCTGGAGCTCCTCGATCGCGTCGGTGTCGCCGGAGACCACGACCGCCTGCAACCCGTTGACCGCGGCGAGTGACAGGCGACCCTCGAAGCCCGCGAGCGCCGCGGTGGCCTCCGCCTCGGTAGCGTGGAGTGCGAGCATTGCCCCGCCCTGCGGCAGCGCGCCCATCAACCGGCCCCTCGCCGCAACCAGCACACAGGCGTCTGGGAGCGAGAGCACTCCTGCGATGTGCGCGGCGACGAGCTCCCCGATCGAGTGGCCGATCAGGATGTCGGGCTTGACACCGAGGGACTCCAGCAACCGGAAGAGCGCGACCTCGAGCGCGAACAGCGCCGGCTGCGTCAGCTCGGTCCGGTCCAGCAACCCCGCCTCCACTGTGCCCTCCAGGGCGAACATGAGGTCCTTCAGCGAGCGTCCCAGGTGCTGGTCGAGCTCAGCGCACACGGTGTCGAGCGCGTCTTTGAATACGGGGAATGACTCGTACAGCTCGGCGCCCATCCCTGGCCGCTGCGCTCCCTGCCCGGTGAACATGAACGCCGTCTTGGCGTCTGTCGCAGTGCCCTGTATGACGCCCGCCGCCAGCTCACCACCCGCCAGGGCGCCGAGACCCGCCAGCAGCGCGTCACGGTCGGATCCGACGACCGCGGCGCGCTGGATGAGCTGCGCGCGGGTGCTCGCCAGCGAGAATGCGACGTCGAGCGGTGCGAGATTCGGGTGCGTCAGCAGATGCGAGCGCAGGCGCTCTGCCTGTGCGCGTAGCGCCGCGTCGCTCTTGGCTGAGACGAGCAGCGCAAACGCTGGGAAGGCCCGGATGGCCGGCTGGCCTGCTGCGGACGGCTGACCTTCGGCGGCAGCAGTGCTGTCTGTCGCCTCGGGGTTACCTGTGTCCTGGGGCTCGCCCCCCATTGGGGCATCGTCGGCTGGGGGTTCTTCGATGATGGCGTGGGCGTTGGTACCACTGACACCGAACGAGGAGATCCCAGCGCGGCGGGGACGCTCACCCCTGGGCCACGGCTCAGGGTCGGAGAGGAGCCGTACCCTGCCGGTTGACCAGTCGATATGTGGGGAAGGCTCCCGCGCATGCAGCGTGGGAGGCAGCAACTCGTGACGGAGCGCCATCACCATCTTGATCACGCCGCCGACACCCGCCGCGGCGACGGTGTGTCCGATATTCGACTTCAGCGACCCCAGCCAGAGTGGGGCACTCTCGCGCTGCCCGTAGGTCCCCAGCAGCGCACGCGCCTCGACCGGGTCACCCAGCGTCGTGCCCGTCCCATGCGCCTCCACCACATCCACATCACCCGGCGTGAGACCCGCGTTCGCCAGCGCCTGGCCGATCACACGTTCCTGCGACGGACCATTCGGCGCAGTCAGCCCGTTGCTCGCGCCGTCCTGGTTCATCGCGCTGCCACGCACCACCGCCAACACCCGATGACCATTACGCCGAGCATCCGAGAGACCCTCCAACAGCAGCAACCCCGCGCCCTCAGACCAACCCGTGCCATCCGCGCTCGCCGCGAAGGACTTGCATCGTCCATCCAACGCGAGACCGTGCTGGCGCGCGAACTCAACGAACAAAAACGGGGTGGACATCACACTCACACCACCCGCCAACGCCAACGAGCACTCCCCACTACGCAGCGCCTGACAGGCCAGGTGCAACGCCACAAGCGAGGAGGAGCACGCCGTATCGACTGTCACCGCGGGGCCCTCCAACCCAAACACATACGCCAGGCGACCCGACACCAC
>CAYNGQ010000324.1:0-3241 GCA_964396735.1 uncultured Solirubrobacteraceae bacterium
ACCACCCTGCCGCGGTTTGGAATCGCGGCGGGACCGGGGCTCAGCGAGCCCATCACCTGGCGTTTTCCCTCGCGCATCACCACCTGCGCGCCCGTGAAGGCGTGCGCGAGGATCTGAAAGCCGAGGTCGTCCTGGATCGCCATCATGAAGTGGGCTGCCACCTGGCCGCGGGCGTTGCGGATCACGCCGGGGATCGGCGCCAGCACGTGGGGGCCGCCCACGTCCAGCAGCAGCTTGCCCCCGCGGATCACGCGTACGCGCACGATGTGCAGGTGGCTGCGGAAGAAGTCGATGATCGCCGCGCGTGTCGCCGTCGCGTTGCCGGCGAGCACCGCTTCGCGAAACGGCCGCGAGCGCTCGGCGTAGTGCAGCAGCAGTTCGGCTTTGCTCCCTTCGTGCTCGGCGTAGTACACCCGTTCGGCGACTAGCCCGTAGGTGGCGGCCTGCGCTTGCGCCGGGGTGTCGCCCCGCCTGGCGCACACCGCCGCGACCGAGGCGCTGGGTGTCAGCAGCGTGATGCTCGCCGGCCGTTCGGGGAACGCTCTGGCGGTGAACGCGTCCACGCGGTAGCTCTGTCCGTGGTAGCTCAGCTGGCGCTCGCCGGGCGTGAGCTTGGGCGCCGGATGCACCGTCGCGATCAGCTGCCGCCTGCCGCTGCGCACGATCACCTGCGCGTGCAGCAGGCCGCTTACGGTCTGCGCATACCCGTTGGCGCCCTGCACCGACACCGTGACCTCGCCCACCGTCTGGCCCACGGCGTTGACGAGCGGCTCGCTGCGCGGCGCGATCCCCGCCGCCCGTTCGATCTTCGTCAGCGTGCGACCGTCACGCGTCACGCTCACGCTCACGATCTGGTTGAGCAGCATCCCCTCCAGAGCTCGGTGCGCAGCCGCGCGGTCATCGCCTTCGACGGCCTGCACCAGCGCGCTTGAGCTCTTCAGGCGTTCCAATGCCTCGGCGACGATCCGCCCGCTCGCCGACTCCTGGTAGACACGTTGCGCGACCCCTTCGACCGCTTCCAGCGCCGCGGTGGGACAGCTTTTGGCGATCGGCGCCACTGCCGCGGTGTCGGTGATCGTGGTGGGACCCACCTTCGACTGCGAGGATCCACCAGATCCGCAGCCCCCGAGCAGCACCGCAAACGCGAGGGCGCACATGGCCCCCGCACGCTTTTTTCGCCTCCCCCGACGGCTTGACGCGATCTGCATGGACCGCGAAGCGTAGTCCCTGGAGTCGTTGGGTGAGTCAGGTTGAAATCAGGAGGGTGCAGCGGCGGGGGAACGGTGCCGCCCCGCAACAGCGCCGAGTGCCGTTGCGGGGCGGCGCTTGCTCTCTACTTCTTGGCTCCGCCCGTTTTGCCTTTGCCTTTGGTGGCAGCGGGTTTCGTGCCGGAGCCCTTGCCCTTACCTTTCTTCTTGTCCTTCTTGCTCTTTTTTTTCGGTTCCGAGCCCTGGAAGGCCGTCAGCCGCGTCTTGCCCGACGCCTTCGTCGCCGGGCAGCCAACCGGGCGGCCGAGGTCAAACGGTCCCGCGATCGCCTGCGTGATCACGCCCTTTTCCAGGTAGGCGTAGGTGACCGTCAGCAGCGCGTCGACGCGCGGTTCGGTGCACAGCTTCCAGCCGATTTCGAACTGGCCGGTGATCCGCTCGTACGCTTCTTTGGTGGTGGCGCCCACGCAATTCACCGCGTAACCCGGGAACGCGCCGCTGCACGAGAACGCTTCCGGCAGCGGCTTTTCGAGGTAATTGGTGACCTGCGGCTGGCCTTCGATGCCGGTGATCGGCACCTGCGTCTGCAACTGGTAGCCGGTGATCTGGCCGTCGCATTTGAATTTGTACTGCACCGGCGTTCCTTCGGCGCCTTCGCCTTCGGCTTTGCCCGCCGCGAGCTCTCCGGCGCATTCGTAGTCGTTCGGGTTCGACGCCGCCTGTGGCGCTGTTGTCACCGGGGCCGGTTCAGCCGCGGCGCTGAGAGCTGGGGCCGCGAGCGACAGCGCGATCGCCCCCATCAGCGCTGTCAGCCACCAACTGGTGCGGTGGTTGGACTTCAGGGCGCTTCGATAAATCGACTTCAGTGAGTGCATACAGCCTCCGTTCGATGACGATGGATTTGATTTGAGGGGGTGGTAAGTCGTTTGGGAGCCGAGTCTCAGCTCGGAGCTTTGGCTCGGAAGAGCGCTTCCAGGCTTTCGTGGGGGGCGAGCGGGTTGAAGGCGCTCGTGTTACGCGCCCCCGCGTGGCTGAGGAAGGGCGAGAGCAACAACGCCCCAGCAGGTGCGCCGGCCGCGGCGAGCGTGCTCGTGATCGAGCCCGTCGGGTAGGTGACTTCCGTGCCCGTTCCCTCGGTTGTGCTCGCGGAGGGGCTCGTCGTGGTGCCCGACGACGCTCCCTGTTGGCCGGTCGCCCCGAACGTGATCACGATCAGACCGTGTTCCTTGTAGGCGGCGCTCGCCTCGATCTTCGGCACCACTTCCTGCAGGAACGCGTCCGCCGCCTGCACACCGGCCGGTTCTCCCGACGGACAGGCCGTGGCCGGCTGGCCGGTGCTCGACGCGGGCGCTCCGGTCGCCGCACCGGATGTTGTTCCCGACGTGGCTTCTGCTGTTGCGCTCGTGCCGCACGGAGGCGGCGCGACCGTGGTCACGCTCGCGCCCACCTGGCCGGAGAGCAGCGTGGCGGCGCCGGCGAGTTGTGCCGCCGCCAGCGAGGAGTAGCCGCTCAGCACCGTGCCCGCGGCCTTCAGCTGCCCGTCCAGATAGGGCGCGGCGGCGCTCTGCTTCAGCGCGTTTTCAAGGTTGGAGCCGTAGGGCAGCTCGATCACCCACGCGTCGGCGATCGGGGGCAGCGGCTTGGTTTTGGATGTCTTTTCGCCTTCTTCTTCTCCGCTCGCGGCGGGTTTGGTGGAGGAGGTGGGAGACGCTTTGCTCGAGGAGGGGGAGGTCGAGGCGTGGGACGGTGTCGAGGAGGTGCTGGCTGCCCCACCGCTCCCGGTGCCGCTTCCCGTGTTGGCTTCGCTGGTGCTCGGCGGCGTCGGTTGGGGGGAGCTCGCCGTTGGGTTGGCCGCCCCGGAGGAGAGCGCTAGATCGCCGCCCGAGCTCGTCCCCGAGCCCAGCGCCAGCAGTGCCAGCACGCGTCCTATCGCCGCGGCACGCGAGCTGCTGGCCAGCGAATCCGCCGGCCCGGGGCCGATCAGCGCGCCCAGCGCGATCCCCGCGGCGAGCATCGCGGTGGCGAGAATCGCG
>CAYNGQ010000325.1:0-4188 GCA_964396735.1 uncultured Solirubrobacteraceae bacterium
GGGGCAGGCGAAGCGCGCGGAGAAGGTGAACACCGCGCCCTCGGCGGGCATCTCGCCGGGAACGATCTGGACGTTGGCAGCGCGCGCGCCGAGCGCCCCGGTCGCATGCCTGCCCGCCCCCTGCGGACCCTCCCCGGCCGCGGCCGCCTCGACCGCGCCGCTATCCGATGCGCGAACCCCTCCCCCTCCCCCTTTCCCAATGATCTCCACCTCCACTAGCCCGTCCGCCAGACGCACCGCGGTCTCGATCGAGTCGGCGAGGCGCTTGCGCACGTCGTGACGCATGATTAGCCGGTCGATCACGACCGAGATGTCGTGCTTGTAGCGCTTGTCGAGCACGATCGATTCCTCCAGCATGCGGATGCGATCGTCGATCCGCACGCGCGCGAAGCCATCGGCGCGCAGCTCCTCCAAAAGCTTGCCGTACTCGCCCTTGCGCCCGCGCACCACGGGCGCCATCACCATGAAGCGCGTGCCCTCCGGCAGCTCCATCACCTGGTCGATGATCTGCTCCGCGGACTGCCCTTTGATCGGCCGGCCGCAGATCGGGCAGTGCGGCTTCCCCACACGCGACCACAGCAGGCGCAAGTAGTCGTAGATCTCCGTCACCGTGCCGACGGTCGAGCGGGGGTTGCGCGAGGTCGTCTTCTGGTCGATCGAGATCGCCGGCGAGAGCCCCTCGATCGAGTCCACGTCGGGCTTGTCCATCTGCCCGAGGAACTGCCGCGCGTACGCCGACAGCGACTCCACGTACCGCCGCTGCCCCTCGGCGTAGATCGTGTCGAACGCGAGGCTCGACTTGCCCGACCCCGACAGCCCCGTGATGACGACCAGCGCGTCGCGCGGCAGCGTCAGGGAGATGTCCTTCAGGTTGTGCTCGCGCGCGCCGGAGACGACGATCTGGTTGCTGGAGGGCATGCTCTGCACATCATACGATGGCGAACAGACGTTCGTGTGGGAGAGGATTTATAAGGATTTGGATGGGGGGCCACAGAGCGCGGCCGACCGCGACGGTGGTCCGGCCTCGGGGGCCTGTCGGGGCTGGCCGGGCGTCACCCCGGGGCCCTCCTAAGCTGAGCCGGGCGCCGTCGCAGCGCTGAGCGCGGGGGCTCTAAGCGCCTGCAGCAGCTGCGCGCCGTTGGGACGGCCCCACCCGGTGCACGGATCCCAGCCCGGGCCCGCTTTGTAGCTGCCGTTGGTGCCCTCGGTGATGTCCGTGAAGGTGTCCTTCAGGTGCGCGTACAGCTGCGGGTTGCAGAACCCGAGCGGAGTCCCCGTGAGCTGGTTGAGCAGCGTGATCAGTGCCGACCACATCGGCGCGGAGGCGCTCGTGCCGCCGACGCCGCCCAGCTGGCCGCTCGGGCTCAGCACCCACATCGGCGTTTCCGGGTCGGCGAGGCTGGCGACGTCGGGCACCCCGCGCCCTGTCTTGCCGCTGCGGTCGGCGTTGGGCGGCACGCCGGCGGCGGCCTGCCACTCGGGCACCGCGAACAGGCGGCTCACGCCTCCGCCGGTGGCGCCCTCGTTCTTGGCGAGGTCGTTCCACACCACCTGGGAGGAGATCGCCCCGGTCGCCGGGTCGGTTTCCAGGCGGATGCCGCCGCAGGCGAGCACCCAGGGGCTGGATGCCGGGAAGTCGACGTGCGGGATTTTCGTCTCGGGCTCGTCGGCGGAGCCTTCGTCACCCGAGGCGCAGCAGATCGTGATGCCCTGGACGGCGGCCTGTTCGAAGGCGCCGTTGACCAGCTTGATCGCCTGTTCGGTCCACGCGCCCTTCGGTTCGTCCTCGGGGTTGCCGTAGGAGCAGGAGATCACCCGTGGCCTGTTGGTCGTATCGGCGACCGCCTCCTTGATCGCGTTCACCCACCCCTCCTCGGTGAATTCGGTGAAGTACACCGCCACGTCCGCCCCCGGCAGGACCCCGCCGACCGTGCAGAGATCGAGCAGCACCTCGCCCGTGGCGTCACTTTCTTCGCTGCCGTTCCCGGGGTCGTTGCCGGGACCCTGCACGACCACGTCGGTGAGCTTCGGTGCAGCCTGTTTGAGGGTGCCCGTGAAATAGCCCTCGAGCGCGCTCGCTTCGTAGCCGCCCTTGGTGCCTTCGCCGTTGAACGCAAGCACCGCCACGCACTGCCCGGCGCCGTCGCCGGCGGGGAAGTCGAACAGCTTCGCGAGCATCGGCGGCGTGTATGCGTTGGCAGGCAGTTCGGAGGAGCCCGCTTCGCTTTCGGCCGCACGCTTGGAGACGCGCGGGCGGGTGCGCACCATCTTGCGGTTGTCCAGCCCGAGCACACCCTCGACCACGCCCGCGAGCTCCGCGGGGAGCTGCACCTCGCCCTCATAGGAGCGGTAGGTGCCCCCGCGCGGGTGCTGATAATGGCGCAGCTCCACGCCGAACGCCTCGTTCATCTGCGCGGCCGTGCCCGACACCCGCACCAGGCGCTTGGCGGCACTCTCTTCCACCACACGCAGACCGTGCGCCTGCGCGAACGCGGCGACCGCCTCGAGGTCGGACCGGGCGGCGCCGAACGCGGTGACCGCCTCCTCGGGGCGCAGGTAGGTGCGCGCGCGGGGGTCGAGGCGGCCCAACTCGTGCGCGGCCGGCGCGGGGGTGCCCTGCGGGTCGCGCTGGACGTAGACCGTGACGGTCAGCTGCTCGTGCGCATCGACCTCCCCGACCGACTCGGTGGTGGCGCGGCTGCTGCCCTGTAGATGGAAGCGCTTGCTCATGTGGACCTCCGAAGTCGTCGCTGAGTGCTGGAGTGAGGCCACCCATCAGAAGCTTGCGCTTCCCCCACGATGGCTTCCGCCGATCGTACAGAAAACCGTTGGCTTAATGGATTCTTTTGGTGAAGATTCGTGGGAGGGCGCAGATCAGTCGCCGAGACCCTCGAACAGCCATGCGACGTCGAGGTCGGGCACGCCCTCGGCGGGCGGCGGCACCTCCACCAGTTGGTCGAACGTCCCGACGTCCATCCGGTAGAGCGGGAGCGAGGAGTCGCTGGGAGCGAGGTGTGCAGCCTGTGTTGCCATCGGCTCATTGTGGCAGGCGAGGATACGGGCCGATGGTGAGGCTTCAGTGCCGCGAGGGGATCGCAGGGCGGTGTCAATGGAGCGTGGCTTGCCGGTCGCTGAAACGTCGGCTCGTCCCTTCGAGAGAGCACCAGCGCCAGCAGGGCGCCGAACGCGGAGGCCGTGACCGCAACCCTCGGTAGCCTCCCAGCAGCAGGACGGGGACGGCTGAACAACGACCACGGGAGAGCTGCTGAGACATGGCCGAGGCCACGATCAACAACCACGCCGATCTGATCTGGTCGGTTGCCGACCTGCTACGCGGGGACTACAAGCGATCGGAGTACGGCAAGGTGATCCTCCCGCTCACCGTCCTGCGCCGCCTGGATTGCGTGCTGGAGGAGACCAAGCCGGCCGTCATCGAGCGCTACGAACGAATGCGTGGCCGCGCCTTGCATCTCGACCCCCTGCTCGAAAGCGTCGCCGACGAGCGCTTCTTCAACACCTCGCCGCTGAACTTCAGGCGGCTGCTCGACGACCCCGCCCAGGTCGCCGGCAACCTCGAGGAGTACATCGCCCGTTTCAGCCCCGGAGCCAGAGAAGTCATCAACAAGTTCGACTTCGACGTGCAGATCGCCCGCCTCGCGCGCGCCAACCTGCTCTACCTCGTGCTGTCGAAGTTCGCCGAGGTGGACCTGCACCCGAGCGTCGTGTCGAGTATCGAAATGGGCTACATCTACGAGGAGCTGATCCGGCGCTTCTCCGAGCTCTCCAACGAGACCGCCGGCGAGCACTTCACCCCGCGCGAGGTGATCCGCCTGATGGTCAGGCTGCTGTTCGCCGACGACGACGAGGCGCTCGCTGGGGCGGCAATCAAGACGCTGTTCGATCCGGCCTGCGGCACCGGCGGGATGCTCTCCGTCGCCGAGGACTACCTGCGCGACGACAGGCCGAGGGCGCGTCTGGACCTCTTCGGGCAGGAGCTCAACGACGAAACGTACGCGATCTGCCGCTCCGACATGATGCTCAAGCGCCAGGACCCATCCCGCATCTTCTGCGGCAACTCCTTCAGCGACGACGGCCACGAAGGCAAAACCTTCGACTACATGCTCGCCAACCCGCCGTTCGGGGTGGAGTGGAAGAAGGTCGCCACCGTGGTCAAAGACGAGCACGAGA
>CAYNGQ010000326.1:0-4339 GCA_964396735.1 uncultured Solirubrobacteraceae bacterium
AAACGTCACCGACGGGAATGTGATCGACGTCGGTTACGCGGGGGTGATCGGCGCGCAGCGGATCGCCGACGGCAGGCCGCTGTACGGGCACTACCCCTCCGACAACGAACACGGCGACACCTACGGGCCGGTCAACTACGAGGCGTACGTCCCGTTCGAGCAGGTCTTCGGGTGGAGCGGCCTGTGGGACGACCTGCCTGCCGCGCACGCCGCCGCGATCGCGTTCGACCTGCTCGCGGTTGGGCTGATCTTCCTGCTCGGCCTGCGCATTCGCGGCCCCACGCTGGGGGTCGCGCTCGCATACGCGTGGGTCTCCTACCCCTTCACGCTGTTCGCGCTGGAGAGCAACTCCAACGATACGCTGGTGGCGGTGCTGCTGCTGGCGGCGCTGCTCGTTGCCTCCTCGCCGCCCGCGCGCGGCGTGTTTGCGGCGCTCGCAGGCCTCACCAAGCTCGCCCCCCTCGCGCTCGCACCGCTGCTGGCCACCCACGGGCTGCGAGATATCCGTGCCCGCCCGGGCGGTCAATCAAATCGGCGCGCGCGGGCGCTCGCTCTGTTCGTGCTCGCCTTCGCGCTCACCGCCGCGGTCGTCTCGATTCCGGCGCTCACGCACGACTCGCTGCACGAGATCTACGAGCGCACGATCGTCTACCAGTCCAACCGCGGCGCGCCCTTCTCGGTGTGGGGGTTGTACGGCGGTATGAAGAGCTGGCAGATCCTCGCGCAAATCGCGGCCGTAGCGCTGGCGCTGGGGCTGGCGGTGCTCCCCCGCCCGCGCGGTGTCCCCGCGCTCGCCGCTGCCTGCGCGGCCGTCTTGATCGCGTTGCAGCTGGGGCTCGAATACTGGTTCTACCTCTATATCGTGTGGTTCTTCCCGTTGGTGATGGTTGCGCTACTGGCGCCAGGTGCCCCAGCGACCACCGTCGACTCCGCTGCGCTCCTCGCTGCCGACCCACGGGAGGAGCAGTCCCAGGACGCTACGGCGACGCCGGCGCCGCAGGGCGTGGCATCAGAACCTGCTCGATCGAGTCCGCCCGCAACGGATTGGAGCAGCGGATCACCACGCCGTTCAGCCACGGGTCCTCCTCGGAGGTCTGAAAGCGCACCGGCATCTGCGTGATC
The DNA here is from genome assembly GCA_964396735.1 of uncultured Solirubrobacteraceae bacterium. Lineage (GTDB taxonomy): Bacteria > Actinomycetota > Thermoleophilia > Solirubrobacterales > Solirubrobacteraceae > Palsa-744. Next base: position 1,123 of record CAYNGQ010000326.1, read on the forward strand.
ATCGCCTCCAGCGCCAGCTCGCGCTTGACCCCGATCACGCCCCCGCGCGGGCCGGTCATACCGACGTCGGTGATGTACGCGGTACCGCCCGGCAGCACGCGGGCGTCGGCGGTGGGGATGTGCGTATGGGTGCCCACCACCGCGCTCACCCGCCCGTCGAGATGCCAGCCGAGCGCGATCTTCTCGCTGGTCGCCTCCGCGTGCATGTCCACCAGGATGTGCTCCACCTCGCCCAGCTCCCGCAGCGCCCCGTCGATCTCGACAAACGCCGAGCGCCCTGGGCGCAGGTAGAGGCTGCCGCTGAGGTTGACCACCCCAAGGCGCATCCCCTCCGCGCTCTGTACCACGCACACCCCCCGCCCCGGCTGGCCGCGCAGGTAGTTGGCCGGGCGCACGATCCGCGGCTCGGTGTCGAGATACGGGTAGATCTCGCGGTGATGGTAGGCATGGTTGCCGAGCGTGATCGCATCGACACCCGCCGCCAGCAACTGCTTGGCGGTCTTCGGCGTGATACCCAGCCCGCCGGCCACGTTCTCGCCGTTGACGACCACCCACGTCGGCTCGTAGCGCTCACGCAGCAGCGGCAGGCAGTCGAGCAGCGTGCGCCTGCCGAGGCTGCCGACGAGGTCGCCGACGAACAGGATCGTCGCCTCGGCCTCAGCCATACTTGGGCAGTGATGGGAGGAATGTGAGCGTAGAGGAGCAGACCACCGAAGCAGCCCCGCCGCAAGCGCAGGAGCGTGAGCTGGTCGACGAAAACGAGCCCGCCGCACCTCCGGCACCCCCGCGGGTGGTGGTGCCACGCTGGGTGCAGCTTGTGGTGCTGCCGCTGGCGCTGCTCGCGCTGTGGGCGCTCGCGCGCGCAGCGGGCAAAGTGTTTGTGATCTTCGTCGTAGCGGCCCTCATTGCGTTGATCCTCAACCCGGCCGTGGCCTTCCTCCAGCGCTCGCGCCTCCCCCGCGGCCTGGCGGTGCTCGCCGTGTACGTTGCATTCTTCCTGACATTGGCCGGCATCGGCTTTCTGCTGGCCAACCCGATCTTCCACCAGGTGCAGTCGTTCATCCACAACCTGCCCAAGCTGGTCGACGAAGCGAACGAAACCCTGGCCAGCATCCAGAGTTGGCTGAACCGGCACGGCGTCCACGTCAAATTCAAAAAGCAGGGCAAAACGGCGCTGCAGACGATCCAGGGGAAACTCGCCAAGAGCGCCGGCTCGATCGCCTCCTTTGGCGGGGGGCTGATCACCGAAGTGGCCAGCGCGATCTTCGACCTCGTGCTGATCTTCGTGCTCTCCGTCTACATGCTGCTTTACGGCGAACGCATCGGGCGCTTGGTGCGCCGGGCGATGCCCGACGGCGACGGCACGCCCACCGACGACTACCCCACGCTGGCCCAGCACGCCGTCTCGCGCTATGTGGGTGGGCAGCTGCTGTTCAGCTTCGTGATGGGCGCATCGACCGGCCTGGCGCTCTACATCTTCGGCGTGATCGGGATCTTTCCCGCCGGGCAGAAGTACGCGGTCGCGTTCGCGATGTTCTACGGCGTGATGGAGCTGATCCCCTACATCGGCCCGATCCTCGGCGCGGTGCCACCGGTGCTCGTGGCGCTCCTCACCGACCCGATCTCCGCGCTGTGGGTGGGCCTGCTGTGCGTCGGCATGCAGCAGCTCGAGGGCCATGTGGTGGCGCCGCAGATCTTTGGGCACACGCTGCGGATCAACCCGCTGTTGGTGATCTTCGCGCTGCTGCTCGGCCTACAGCTCTACGGCGTGGTCGGCGCGCTGGTCGCGCTGCCGATCCTCGCTGTCTTGCGCGAGACTTTCGTCTACCTCAGCCGACACCTGACGTTCGAGTCCTGGGAGCGCCCCCCGGGGCGGATTTTGTGAGGCCCAGCCTTGCGCCGGACCGCCCACTGATGCGTCGTGCCGCACAAAGCCAGGGCGGTCCGGCGTGATCCCATCCCCCCTAATCGAGGTTCGGGGGGTCACCAAGCGCTACGGCGAGCGCGAAGCGCTGCGCGGCGTGAGCTTCGAGGCGGCCGCCGGGGAGATGGTCGCGGTGATCGGACCCAACGGCGCCGGCAAGACCACGCTGCTGTCGATTCTCGCGGGCATCCAACCCCTCACCGGCGGCGATGTCAGCCTGCCGCCAGGCGGGGTCGGGTGGGTGCCGCAGCAGCCGGCGCTCTACGCCCGCCTCTCGGTGGCGGAGAACCTGGAGCTGTTCGCGCGTCTGGAGCGCAACCTCGATCCGCGGGCGGCCGTCGCCGCGATGCTGGAGCAAACCGGGTTGCAAGAGCGTGCATCCGAGCGGGTCGAGCGCCTCTCCGGTGGCAACCGCCAGCGCGTCAACATCGCGATCGGCCTGCTCTCCGAGCCGACGGTGCTGGTGCTGGACGAGCCCTCCTCCTCGCTGGATCCCCGTCAGCGCGAGCGCCTGTGGCGCTTCATCTGCGCGCTCTCGCGGCGCGGCCGATGCGTGGTCTTCTCCACCCACAACGTCGCCGAGGCCGAGCGCTACGCGCAGCGGGTGATCGTGCTGGCCGACGGCGAGCTGCTGTTCAACGGCTCCCCGGATGAGCTCGCGCGGGAGGAGTTGGCCACCCACCCCGGTGAGGCCAGCCCCGTCCACTCGGGCCCCGCCGGCCCGGACTTCGAAGGAGCGTTCGTGGAGTTCCTGCGCGCGCGCGGCCACTGATGGGGCGGCTCGACTGATGAGATGGATGCTGAAGAAGGACCTGCTGATCCTCGCCCGCTCGCGGGTGCTGGTGGCGGTGCTGGTGCTCTACCCGGTCGCGGTCGCGCTGTTGATCGGTCTGGCGATCTCACGGGCGCCCGGGAAGCCCAAGGTTGCGATCGCCAACCTCTCCCCGCCGTCCGCCACCGTCGAACTGGGCGGCACGCGCCTGAACGTGGCCCACTACTACAGCGAACTCCTCGACCAGGTCCAGCCGGTGCCGGTCGCGACCCGCGCCGAGGCGCTGCAAGCGGTCCGTTCGGGGAAGGCGCTCGCGGCGATCGTGATCCCCGCAAACATCGCTTCGCGGCTCTCCTCGGTCATCAGCCAGGCGCACGTGGAGGTGATCTACAACGGCGACGCCCTCGAGCAGAGCTTCGTGCACTCCACGATCGAAGCATCGCTCGCTCAGGCCAACCTCGAACTCTCCAACCAGATCAGACGGGTGGCGGCGCGGGTGATCGGGTCGCTCGTGCAGGGTG